>NZ_DATCTO010000043.1 GCF_036567905.1 Candidatus Binatus sp. | reverse complement strand
CTGAAGCGACTCCCTTTCATTGTCCGTCTCCTTTTCAGGCGACGGACTCTACCTCATTTCGGCTGAGTTTTCGGGGTGCAGGCCAGTCGGTCGATTAGGACGAACTGAATCCTTTCTTGAGATGAAATCACAATGAAAATCCTTGCACGAGCCCGACTGTTCATTGTGAGCGTATCTATCGGTCTGTTTTTCGGGCCTGCCCCGGCGGTTGCACAGCAGACACTCAGTCTGCCCACCGTCCCTTTTCCGACCGGCATGGCCTTCGACGGGACAAGCCTTTACCTCTCACACGATTCGGGCCACAGAGAGGTCTTCAAGGTGGATCCTCACACTGGAACCGTTCTCAGCTCCATCCCCTTCGGCGGCAACCCGACCGACCTGGTCTTCGGATCTGGTCATTTATTCGCGAGTGATATCGGCAGTTTTGTCAGCGAGATCGGCACGCGCGGAGAGTTCAATAATTCGTTCGCACTACCTTTTCGCGGCGGATCCATCGCTTTCGATGGGACCAGCTTATTCATTGGCGACGCCGACTCCGGTCAGATTCTGGTTACCGATTTACTTGGGAGGACAATTGCGGCTTTCGATTCCGGCAGCCGTCCTACCGGTCTTGTGTTCGACCCGGACAGCGGAGACCTGTGGGACATCGATCACTTCGACAACAAGATCCGCGAAATCACAACGAACGGCATCCTCGTCCGTAGCTGCGCCAGCCCGTTCGATCCAGGGGCCTTCGGTGTCGGAGGCATAGCGCTGGTGGAAGATGCCTTCTATGTCGCCGAACCACTGAACGGAGATCCCACGACCGGCGCAGAGATTCTCGTACTCCCGATGGATACATTGGTCTGCGAACCACCGCTACGCGGTCGCTGAGCAGAACAGGCCATAGGTAGGAAAATCTGCGAGAATAATCCCGCATTGGGTGTCGCTTCTCAAAACCTGGTCCGGCCTGAATTCCTTCACAAATCTAGATCGCCTAGCATAACCTAAGGACGTGTTGAGCGGGTTCCGACAAACGGTTGCCACGTCGCCAACCAGGTTTTGAGAGTCGGCAGGTCGGCTCGATTTACCATATGTTCGCCGATATTGTCTGGCTGGCTAGCAGCTCCGTCGAAACTACCCATGCCGGCAACATCATATTGGTGAATCTCAAAACTCTAGATTTTTTGCCGCTTTCGGAGTTTTTGTTAGGCACAGCTAGCGGACACTTCGTCTTGGATTCGTCCCATTCAGCCGGCTCGGTCGCGGCTTCCTCAGCGCAAGCATTCGCGAGTTGCCCGACGGCGATATGCGCCTGCAATACCGGTTCGACCGCGGCTCCCAAGCTCAAATCCGCAAAGCCCACAATTCCCGCCGCGACGCGCGTTTCGCCATATTGCCCGCTCGCGCTTTGGGCCGCGATGCCGTTGACGAACTCGGTCTCGCCCACCGGCCGCATCGGCTCCGGGCCGTCCGCGCGATACATCGAAAAGCATTCGACGAACACCGTCGCGAGCACGCGATGCCCCGACGCCGTGTCCCGGACTATCTCATCGAGCATGTAGCTGCTGCCAGGATGGTCCCACAGGTGATGATGCGGATCGACTATCGGCAGTTCCGGCTCGAGCGCAGCCTCACTGACTTGCGCGAGCCACGCGTCGCGTTCCTGTTCGCTGTTCGCCATCGGATAATTTTTCCCCCCGTTGGTCTTGAGTAAGACCGGCCTTCAGCTATCCCAACTAACACCGGGTGTGATAGCTCGGCAATCGTCACGCCGTTTGCTCGACAGGGAGGATTGAAATGGAGCCACTGAAAAGACTCGATCGCTCGGTCAAGGGGCGCGCGGTGCTGGTTACCGGCGCCGCCAGCGGGATGGGCCGTGCCACCGCTCATCTGTTCGCGGACGAAGGCGCGCTGGTCGCGATTACCGACATCAACGAAGCCGGCGTCGCGCGCGTCGCCGAGGAGATCGCCGCCGCCGGCGGAACCGCGCACGGATGGCGCCTCGACGTATCCGATGCGGCCGAGATCAAGCGCGTCGTTGCCGGCGTCGCCGCACGTTTCGGCCGGCTCGACATCCTCATCAACAACGCCGGTTTCGGCGGCATCTCTGCGCTCGACAGCGACGATTACGACCGCATCTGGGACCGCACCATCACCGGCGCGATCATCCCGGTCGATGGAGGCTTGATGGTCCGCAACGCATGACTTAGGCAGCGTCCTTCCTACAGCGAGGACGCGCGATTAACTGCGCCCGGCGAGTGCGTGGAGCTTTTCCGCAAGCGCGGCCGCGTCGTTGATGATCGCTTCGATCAGATCGCGCACCGGCGCGATGCCACGAATCATCCCGCTGATCTCGCCCGCCGCATACGTGCGATCGTCGCGTGCGGCGTCGCGCAGTTCGCTCAGGAATCGGCCGCGCGCCGCGGCGCGCTCCTGCTCGTCGCTACAGCGTGCCCGCTCGGCCTCGTAGGCGCTCAGGATTCGGCTGCTCAACGCCCGCACCGGCTTGCCGGTCATCAGGCTGCTCACGATGGTATCGGTCTCGCGTGCGGCGATTATCCGCTGCTTGACCCAGTCCGACGCCTCACTCTCCTGCGCCGCGATGAACCTGGTGCCGAGCTGAATTCCGCATGCGCCCAGCGCGAGCGCCGCGAGAAACCCGCGCCCATCGCCGATACCGCCCGCCGCAACGACCGGCACCTTGACCGCATCTACCACCTGCGGCACCAGCGGCATCGTCGATACCCGTCCGACATGACCGCCCGCTTCCGAACCTGACGCGACAATCGCGTCGGCGCCTTCCTGCTCGACCCTGATCGCGTGCGCGACGGATGGCACCACGGGAATCACGACGATGCCGGCCGCCTTCATCTTTTCGACGATGCTGAGGCCGGGATCGCCGCGACCGGTGGTCACTATCTTCACGCCCATCTCGATGCAGATTGCTGCGCGCGATTCGGTGAAGGCGCGGCCGATCGGTGTGATGTTCACGGCGAACGGGCGCCGGGTCAGTTTGCTGGTCTTTTCGATATCCGCGCGCAACGCGGCTTCAGTGCCGCCGAAGGTTGGCAGCACGCCCAGGCCACCGGCCTCGCTCACGGCAGCGACCAGGCGAGGACCGCCGGCATCCTGCATCGCGCCCTGAATTATCGGATAGCGGATGCCGAGCAGATCGCAGATAGCGGTATGAAACATGATGACTAACCCGTGACTCAGGCGATCAGCGCGGGGGCTTGTAGCCGGTTACGCGCGTGAGTGAACCAGGAATAAAGTCGGTCGCGGTCACCTCGATGAAACCGGCGTCTTCGAGATAGGTCATCGTGTCGCGCTCCGAATGCGCGACTCCGGTGCTGCCGTAAATTGCCTCGTTGAGCGCCCATAGCGCGGGACCGATCGGACCGGTGCGATCGTTATTCAGCATCTCGCCGATGACATGCATCTCACCGCCCGCATCGAGCGCTTCGAATGCGCGCTTCACGACCCGGCGAATTATTTCCGGACTGTACTGTGGAAGATTACTGGCGAGAATCACGACGTCGGCTCCGGGTGGGAAGTCATCTTTCGTGAAGTCGCCGCCTTGCGCGGTGATGCGATCGGAGAAACCGTTGTGCGCGATGTATTCCCTTGCGACCACTGCGACGCTTGGCAAATCGAACACCACGCCCCGGATCTGCGGATACTTCTGCGCCGCGCAGATGCAGTAGCATCCCGAGCCGCCGCCCAAGTCGAGGATCAGCTTGCGCCTGGAGAGATCGCATAGGCGCGCGAACCTGCGCCCGGCGCCCATCCCGATACTGAAGGTTGCGGCATGCAGCTTGCGCGCGTCTTCTACGGTGTAACTCTCGTACACCCCCAAGATCCGCGGCGGCTTTTTGCTGCGCAGATATTCTCCGAGCCGGTTCCAGGCGCCGTAGTCGCTGCGGCCCATCGTTGTGAGCCACGGTCCGACGAAGCTTTTCGCGCTTTTGACCAGGAAGCGCTCGACGTCAGACGCGTTGGAGTAGTTCTCGCCGTCCTTCACGACCAAGCCGAGCGCGGCGCACGCCGCCAGCATCCGCTCGGCGTTGAGCGCGGTGATATCCGCGGCGCGCGCGATGGTATCGACCGTGCGCGCGCCGGCGGAAATTTTCGAAAAGATATCGATCTCGATTGCAGCAAGCAGCGTGGCCGATTGGCGATAGCCATAAGCCAGGTTTTGCAAGCGCACCGTATCGAGTTTTTCGTCGATCACTTTTTCACGCGACTTCGAACCGCCCGGCCGCTGCCAAGTTTATTGGATTAGATACTCTCAATTCTTGCCGCTGGCCAAGACTCCGCGACCGGCCTTTTTGATACGCGGTAAAAGTTAGTTCTCGTGGGCGTGAGTACTCAAAACTTAATCCGGGCGAACGGAGACGCAAAGAATCGCCTCGGCGGCTCGTGGCGTCGCGAGTGCGATCGAGGCCGCTGTGCCTTATCGAAACTCCAGACTTTGGTGAACAGAGCCCGGCGATTCAGAATCGCCAGGCTCGCCGCCGGCAGCTACTTCTTGGAAATCTCGACCTTCTTTTCGGCTTCGGCCTCGATCGGCACCTTCTTGGCCACCGTCTCCTTCGCCAGCGGGACGGTGATCTCGATCACCCCGTTCTTGAAGCTGGCTTTGACCTTGTCGGCGGCTGCTCCTTCCGGCAGAGTCATCCGCCGCTCAAAGGCCCCGTAAGAGACCTCGCGGTGCAAGTAGTCCTCTTTCTTCACCTCCTGTTCGCTCCTGCGTTCGCCTTTGACGCAGAGGACGTTGCCGAGAATGGAGACGTCGAGGTCCTTGAGCTCGAGCCCCGGCACGTCTGCGCGCACGACCAGATTGCCATTCTTGACGTAGCTTTCGACCGCCGGCGTGAACGCCTCGTCGTAGTTATCCTCGAAGTCCTCGAACAGGCGCGGGAACGGCGATTCCCACCGTCGCGCCATCCGTTCGAGCTCGCGAAAGGGCCGCCATGGTAAAAGTGCTCCCATTTTTCTGTCCTCCATTTTGGTTCTTTTTTGTGACGGGAATGGCTCTGTTGTCACTGACTTTCGCAACCAAGAGCCGTCCCTGAACGCATTATACTCCCTTATCTAAGGGAGGCCTCTGAACAAGCCATGGCTAATGTCACGCGCGGAACCACTGCCTCTGTAGTTGGCCCAAAAGCGATTCCGCAGTCACCCCCGAATCGGACACAAGTGGTATAATTCCTGGAGCAAACGGGTCCTGCCCTACCGAATCACAAGAGCGCTCAAGGGAGACATTCATCATGCAAGATCTGGCATTTTTCAAAGATGTGATGGGGCGAATCGGATGTGACCTGCGTCGCGCGGAGGGACTGACTTTCGCCGTCTTCCAGGAACTGCGCGATCGGATCACGCCGAATGAAGCGCTGCATGTCGCCGCGCAACTCCCCAAGCGCCTCAAGATGATGTGGATGTCGCTGGAGCACCCCGATCGCAAGGTCCGTCGCGTCAGCGGGGATCAGTTCATATGGGAAGTGCGCCGGATGGCCGGACTCAGCGATGATGAGGAAGCGGAACGCGCGGTATCGGCCGTTTTCGCGGGGTTGCAGAGGCTGCTCAGCAGCCCGACAGGCCAGGAAGGCGAGGCGTGGGACGTGATGAGCCAGCTTCCCAAGGACCTGAAGAAGCTGTGGGCGCAAGCGCAGCGCCAGCCTCAGACGGTCAATCCAGCCGGGGTCTAGGCGCGTTTCAATGCTTGAAACAGCGGAAATCGTGCGCGAGGTTCATGCGGCTCTGGAACGCGATCTGCGCGCCGCTCAAGAGTAGCCGCATACAGAGAGTAGCCGCATACAGGAGGACCATCATGGAGCGACAACCTCCAGATATGCAGGCACGGATTCCCTCTGATTCGATCCTGCTCGAAGGCACGCTGACCGTTCCCCAAGGCGCTAAAGGCATCGTGCTCTTCGCGCATGGGAGCGGCAGCAGCAGGCTGAGCCCGCGCAACACCTATGTCGCCAACGCGCTGCAGAAAGCGGGTATCGGCACTCTGCTGTTCGATCTTCTCACTGAGGATGAGGCGGCAGATCGCGAGAACGTTTTCGATATCGATTTTCTCGGCCATCGCCTCGTCGACGCGACCAGGTGGCTCCGCTCGCAAGCGAAATTCGCGAAATATCCGATCGGATATTTCGGCGCGAGCACCGGCGCCGCCGCGGCGCTGGTCGCCGCCGCACGCGATTTTTCGATCAGGGCAGTCGTTTCGCGAGGAGGGCGCCCGGACCTGGCGATGAAATGCCTTCCTCGGGTGAAAGCCCCCACTCTTCTCATCGTTGGCGGCGACGATAGCGCGGTTATCGAAATGAACCAGGCGGCGTTCGAACGACTCAGATGCGACAAGGCGATGAAGATTGTTGCAGGCGCGACTCATTTGTTCGAAGAGCCGGGAACTCTCGAGGAAGTTGTGAGGTTGGCGCGCGATTGGTTTGCGAAATATCTGACCGGTGACGCGGCGGAGCAAGAGGCGCCGTCCGATTGTCCCAACGACGATGAGGGCATCGTGTTCGCCGACCGGGTCGAGGCCGGCCGGAAGCTCGCCGCGCGCCTGCTGAAATACAAGGATCAGCAGCCGGTAGTTTTGGCTGTGCCGCGCGGCGGGGTACCGGTTGCCTTCGAAGTTGCTCGCGCGCTCAGCGCACCGCTCGACGTAATAATCGTTCGCAAGCTCGGTGCGCCCGGAGAGCCGGAGTTGGGCGTCGGAGCGGTGGTGGACGGCGACCATCCTGAGACGATTCTCAATCGCGAAGTGGTGGCCGCGCTGCGAGTTTCGCGCACCTATCTTGAACGCGAGATTCACAACCAACTGAAGGAAATCCAGCGGAGAAACTTCCTGTACCGTGCTGGACGTGCGCGAATCGAACTGAAGAATCGCACCGTGATCGTCGTTGACGATGGAATCGCGACCGGCGGATCGATACGCGCCGCGCTGCGCGGAATCCGGCAACAGGCGCCCAAGAAAGTTGTGCTCGCGGTTCCGGTCGCACCCGCCGACACCATCGAGTCGCTGCGCGACGGGGTGGACGAAATCGTATGCTTGAGTACGCCGCCGACGTTCTTTGGAATCGGCGAATTCTACCGTGATTTCCATCAGTTGGCGGACGGCGAAGTTATCCGCCTGCTGGAACTCGCATGGCCAGAGCGGCGATCCGCCCAGGCGCAGCACTAAGCGATCGCATCCGCAGGAGAGGAAGTCATGCTTCATCGAAAAAACTTTTGGCTCGCAATCGTGCTACTGACAGTCGGCTTTGCGGCCGCATCAGCCAAGGCTCAACCAGTAACAACAACGAATTACGCCAGCGCGCAGCAGATAGAGTCCGCATTTCGCGGGCATAGTTTCATCCTCGGCGATGACAGTCATGTCGCCGATGTGAGGGCGGTGGACTGGAGCGCGGATCGCTCGGTCAAACTTCCCTTCTGGTTCGGAACGGGACAATTGGTGCCGCCTGACTTTCGTCCGAAGAAGGGCGACTACTACGTAATCAGTGAGTCATGGATCGTTCGCAAACTCGCCGGCCAGGAGTTGCTGATTCGGGCCGGCAACAAACTTCAGAAACCAGATGCCGTGCTCGTCACCACCAAGACTCGCTACAAAGGGCCCGGTATGATTCTCCCGACGATAGTGCAGTACTCCGGCACGCGGACCTTCACGCGTGAGGACGGCACCAAGGTCGATATCGCGGTGCTCGACGAAGTATCGCTTCCCGCGCAGTGGACCAAGGGCGGCCGGATACCGCCAAAGTATTCGCGGTTCACGGTGAATGTGGGGAAAAATCTGCAGTGGAAATTCTGATTCTGCCGAAGCGCTGACTGGTTCGCCAAAGGAACGCGTCTTAATGACTATGCGGCTTGGTTGCCAGGCGGATTCGAGCCACGGCTATGATCAAGAGAGGTCCCATCGATGATCCAATGTCTCATGGTGCACGAGCGAGATGGCAGCTACCACAGAATTGCGGAGGCTGAAGTTGAAGATTGGGAGGAACTGCTGGACGCGATCGAAGGAGAGCCGCAATTAATCGAAAGCATCGAAGGATGGCCTCCCTACACTCACGTGTATCGCCTGCCTGATGGTTCGGTCTATCTGGTCGCTTCCGGAACTCAAGACTGACTATCGTTTCACAATCGTGTAAATGCCCTTGCCGGGTTTCAGACATCGAAAATTACGCGTGAATGCCATCCGTCGGGTGATTTTTCAACCATCAGTTGATGGTAGGTGACAGCTTTGATTTCGCCGCGAAACGCGTGGCGGGCCGGGTCGAAAGGTTCGCCTCGAAGCGTCACGCGCAGAGATCGGCCGGCCTCCTTGACTGAAGCGTCGCGCCAGATGAACCCCTCCACCGTGAAAAGAGCAAGCAGTTCCGTGAGCAGGTCATGCATAAGATCGACGTCGGCTTCGGCTTCGACCGCGATCTCCCGCTGCTCGATCTCCGCGACGCCTGCCGTCTCGACCAAAAGCGCAGCCAGGGCGATGGCGGCGCGGCGGAACAACTCGCCGCGAGCGGGAGCATCCAACTCGATGCCGAGATCGCCGGTGTGCTCGAACTCGCGAAACAGAGCGGCGTCTTCGGTCGGTGGCGCAGTCGGTTTCGCCGGCATCAGCCTTTGATGACGGCAAACGGCCTGAGTCTGGCGACCCGTCTAGTTATGCGTGCGGCTTCCATAACCTCAACCACCTCGGCGACGTCCTTGTAGGCGTGCGGCATCTCCTCGGCAAGGCCGGCGCGGCTGTGGGCTCTGACTGTAACACCCAGCGCTTTTAATTCGGCGTGCAGGTCGCGTCCGCGGGCCTCTCTGTTTGCTTTCATTCGGCTCATCAACCGCCCGGCACCGTGGCACGATGAGCCGAAGGTCTCGCGCATGCCATTTTCAAGGCCCACCAGGACGAACGAATAGCGGCCCATATCTCCAGGCACCAGCACGGGCTGTCCCAGCGGACGCAGTGCCTCAGGCAACGCCCGATGGCCGGGGCCGAAGGCGCGGGTGGCGCCCTTGCGATGCACGCAGACGAGTCGCTGGCGGCCATCGACACTGTGCTCTTCGAATTTGGCGATATTGTGGCAGACATCGTACACCAGCTCGAAGCCCAGTTCTCTGGGCGCGATCGAGAGCGCTTCCAGAAACGCCTGCTCGGCGAGATGCATCATTACCTGCCGATTGCACCAGGCAAAGTTCGCGGCGGCGGCCATGGCGCCGAGATAGGCCTGCCCTTCCGGCGAGCTGATTGGAACGGCGGCGAGCTGGCGATCGGGCAGGTTGATTCCGTAACGGGGCATCGCGCCACCGATAAGTCTGAGATAGTCATCGCAGGTTTGGTGGCCCAGGCCGCGCGAGCCCGAATGGATCAGAACGGTGACCTGACCGAGTTCGAGTCCCAACGCATCGGCAAGCTTCGAGTCATAGATCTCGTCGATCCGGCTGACTTCGAGAAAGTGATTGCCCGAACCGAGCGTACCCAGTTGCTTCGCACCGCGCTGGTAAGCGCGCTCGCTTATGCCGTCGGGGTCGGCGCCCGCGAGCATTCCGCCTTCCTCGGTATGTTCGAGGTCGCGCTCGGTAGCGTATCCGTTGCGCAGCGCCCACTTCGCGCCTTCGCTGACCACTTGCTTGAGTTGCTCGATCGACAGTCCCGGTATTGCACCCCAAGAGCCGACTCCGGCCGGAATTTTGGCGAAGAGCGCATCGGCCAGCTGATCTATTCGCGGTTCGACGAAGTTGAATCGCAGGTGCGTGCGCGCCAGGCGCACGCCACAATTGATGTCGTAGCCGACTCCTCCCGGCGATATGACACCTTCACCGGCATCGACAGCCGCCACGCCGCCGATGGGGAAGCCGTAGCCCCAATGGATGTCGGGCATCGCAAGCGAGTAGCCAACGATCCCCGGCAGACAGGCAACGTTGGCAACCTGCGTGAGGGCCGGGTCTTCGCGCATTCCCTCGATCATCTTCGCGCTGGCGTAAACTCGCCCAGGTACCCGCATTGCGCCTGTTTTCGGAATCTCCCACAGATAATCGCTGAGTTTGATCAGATCCATGCTTCTGCCTCAGACAAATCATCCGTTCATGATTTGTTCGCGATCATCGGTGGCTCAGGAGTTCGGTCATGGACTCGCCAACGTTCAGGCGACTCACCGTCTCGGCGAGCATGGCTGCCAGGCTCACCACCTGCAGCGTCAGCGAACCGTGCTCCGGAGTTGGCAGACTGTCGGTCACCACGATTCGTTTCAGCGGCAAAGCTGAAAGCCGGCGAATCGCGGGGCCCACCAGCAAGGCATGGCTGGCAACTACCGTGATCTCGGGAATGCAACCGGCGGCGATCGCGGCTGCCGCGGCGGCCTCGATGGTGCCGCCGGTCGATATCATGTCATCCACGATAATCGGCGCGCGTCCGCCGACCTCGCCAACGATGCCACGCACTCTTACTTCTTCGCCGCTGAGGCGGATCTTGTGGGCAATCGCGATGGGCAGGCTTAGCAGTTCGCCGTACCGCTCGGCGAGTTTGACGGCCCCCAGGTCCGGCGCGACGATCACACTCTTGTCAGTGACCAGTTCCTCGATCGCATTTGCAAAGAGCGATATCGCGCTCAAGTGCTCGAGCGGGATGCTGAAGAAGCCTTCGAGTGAAACGGTATGAAGATCGAGCGCGACAATTCGCTCGAAGCCGGCGACTGCCAGCAGGTCCGCGATCAGCCGCCCGCCAACCGCTTCCCGCCCGTTTGCACGGCGATCCTGACGCGCATATCCGAAGTACGGAACTACGGCAGTAAGGCGGGATGCACCTGCCCGCCGGCAGGCATCAGCGAGGAAGAACAATTCCATCAAGTGACGGTCCACCGGAGGACCGGTCGGCTGAACCACGTAGACGTCGCAGCCGCGCACGCTTTCTTCTATCTCTGCGTGCAGCTCGGTGTCGGGAAATCGGTTCAGCACAGAGCGACAGACTCGGGTTCCGAGCCTTTCGGCAACAGAGTCGGCAAGCGACGGGTTTCCGGAGCCGGCTACAACAACGAGATTCATGTCAGTTCATCCGCAAATCTGAATTGTTCATTTGCTATCAGCATCAGCCGTGCCCATCTTACCGCTACGGTTCCAAATCACACCAGGCGCTGTCGTTCGTGGAAGATGAACGCGTCCCAGACCGCCGCCAGTGCGCGGTGTGACTGACACGAACCAGTTCCGCCCGATTATTCCTGGCACTTCCCGGCGCGCTGTTTCTGTTCATTCAGCATCGTGCTGAGAGCAACCGTACTCCGCGCCGGATACGCCTCGGGCTGCTCGAGGTCCTGGTAACGCTGGTCAAGCCGCTCGAGCGTGTTGAGGAAGCGCTCGCGCGACTCGGTGAGCTTGGGACGCGGCGTGAGCCGGCGGCCACCGCTGAATTGCAGAGACAGGAGGGTCGCGACTTCGGACGCAATTGGATTGAATTGGCGCGCGACCAGCGCCGTGGTCTCGCCGGCCAGAGCTATCAGGTCGGCATAAAAGCGGCCGTCAGCGTCGATTGCGCGGAACACCTGCTTTTTCCCCGGCAGGGTAAGCTTCCCTTGGGAAGTCTTGATTCGAGGAATGCCGTCGTATTCGTTCAGCTTGTAGGCGAGGTCGAGCGATGGAGCGTCGCCGCTCACGACCATCTCGGTGCCGACGCCGAACGCATCGATCGGCGCATTTGCCGCGATCAGATCGTGAATCTTGTATTCGTTGAGATTCCCACTGGCGAAGATCGAAGTATTCTTCAGACCGTTACGATCAAGAATGGCCCGCGCCTTGAGACTCAAGTCGGCTAGATCGCCGCTGTCGAGCCGCACACCCTGCAGCTCAAAGCCTCGCCGGCGCATCTGATCCGCGACAATGACGGCGTTCTGGACGCCGCGGACGGTGTCGTAGGTATCGACCAGCAGCGTGCTGTGCTTTGGGAAATCCCGCACAAAGTGCTCGAAGGCCTCGCGCTCCCGGTCATGCGCCATGATGTAGCTGTGAGCCATGGTGCCGTAGAGCGGGATACCGTAACGCCGGCCGGCAAGAACATTGGAAGTGCCGTCGAAACCCGCAAGGTAGCTCGAACGCGCCGCGATCAGGCCTGCGGCCTCGCCCTGGCTGCGTCTGAGTCCGAAATCAACCAGCCGCTTGCCCCGCGCCGCGATCACGCTGCGCGCCGCCTTGCTCGCGATAAGCGAGGCCATTCCGAGCTGGTTGATGACCAGCGTCTCGATCAGTTGCGCCTCGATTAGCGGTGCGCGCACTTCGATGATTGGTTCCCCGGCAAAAAAGACCGTGCCTTCAGCCATGGCATGGACCTCGCCGGTGAATCGCAACTTGCCGAGGAAATCGAGGAAGTCCGATTTGAACAGCCGCAGTGACTCCAGGTAATCGAGTATGGCCGGTTCGAACCGAAACTGCTCAAGCGCTTCCAGCAGGCGTTCCAGGCCTGCTGCCACAAGGAAGCCGCGCCGTGGAGGCAGGCGGCGGACGCTCATGCCGAAACATGCCGGTCGATTGAATCCCAGAGCAAAATAGCTTGCCGCCATGGTAAGCTCGTAGAGATCGGTGAGCAGAGGAATCTCGTTTGGATCGAAACTCAGGTCGATTGGCATGTCGGTCCTCCATCAGATCTCCCAACAGAGTCAATCTTTAATGATTTCCAAGACGATCGAAAAGCCGAAGCGCGGATGGGCGGTCACCCCCAATCTCCTCGATTACGGGAAAGTCTGCGCAGGATTTTCGTGGGATGCGGCCCGGCGCGAACTCGACGGCCTGCCTCTCAAAACTCGACGCCCAGGATGGTGAATTCAAATGCAGCGCCCCGTTCAAATTACCTCGCGTGATTTTCAATTGACTCCCGCCATGGAGGCGCAGATCCGCGAACGCGCCGACGACCTACAGCTCTACTTCGTACGGCTCACCGGATGCCACGTCGTGGTCGAGGCTCCGGTTCATCACCACCGCAAAGGAGGCCCGTTCAACGTTCGGATCGATCTCCGCGTGCCGCGTGCGGAGCTCTCCGTCAACCGGCAGTCGGCCGATGATTTGGCGGTCGCGATCAGAGACGCATTCGATGCCGCCCGGCGTCGCCTCGAGGATCATCTTCGCGAGCTCAGGCGTGACGTCAAAGCACACGAGCTGCCGTCGGTCGGCCGGGTTGCTCGCATTTTCCCGAAAGAGGGCTACGGCTTCCTCGAAACGCCGGACAACCGCGAGATCTACTTCCATCGCCACAGCGTCCTCGACGAGCATTTCGACGCTCTGGCGCCCGGAACCGCGGTGCGCTTTGCCGAGGAGGAGGGTGATGAAGGTCCGCAGGCGAGCACCGTCGCGATCGTCGGGGGCAAGCGACTCCGGTAGCCGGGCCGGTCCCTCCTAAAAATTCCAGCGGTACCGAGGCTTTTCATTCGTCTGAAAGCCAAGTCGATGCGGATGCCGGCGACGCCGCTGGTCCATCGTGAGAATCAATGGTAGGGACTGGAACCGTGGGGTAGTGACGGGAGAGCGGAACCAGAATAGATGCTGGTCCGGGAATAAAAATTACAGAGCGATGAAGACAGCACTTATCGTTGTCCTGATTGTGGTCCTGAGGGGCGGGGCATGGGCGGCGGCCTCCTCGTGGGGCAACGCGCCGCCGCTGAGAGTGGCCGTTTACGTCGATCCACCGTTCGTCGCCAGAACCTCGACTGGTTTTGGCGGCTTTGCAATCGAGCTATGGGAAACGATTGCGGCGGCGAATGGCTGGAAGATCGAATACGTGGAAGCCAAAACGCTGCCAGAACTAATAAACATGGTGAGCGAAGGTCAGGCGCAGGTGGGGGTGACCGATCTTTTCATCACCAGCAATCGTCTCAAGAAAATAGATTTTTCACAGCCCTACTTTGAATCCGGCCTTCAGGTGATGGTCAACTCCAACCGAAGAGCCGGCCTGGCTGAACTTTTCAGGGGCCTATATGAATGGGGCCACGTGCGAATCTTCGCCGTCGCGTTCGGCGCCATGATTGTAGCGACACTGGTACTGGCGATTCTCGACCGCAGACTGGACCCCGAATTTCCCCGCGACTGGCTGAGCGGATTGGCGGAATCATTCTATCACGTCATGTCGACGGCGGCGGCCGGCAGTTCATCTCACAAGCGTTTGATATCCGGACCTGTCGGCCACTTGCTGGCAGGGATCTTTCTGGCGTCCGGCGTGATCGCGATCGCTTACATCACATCGAGTATGACCAGCGTGATGACGATCGACAAAATCCGCGGTCATATAGTCAGCTTTCAGGACCTGGCGGGAAAAAAGGTGGGTAGCATCGCGGGCAGCACCGGCGAGATCTACTGCGAATCCGCAGGGTTTGACACGCAGACTTTTGACGGCCTCCAAGGCGCCGTTCAGGCGCTCACGCAGCGCCGGGTTGATGCGATCGTGTACGATTCGCCGATATTGCGATATTACAACAAACAGCATCCCGAGCTGCAGCTCAACGAGGTTGGCGCTGTGTTCAAGCCCCAGCAATACGGATTTGCTCTGCCGTTGAACAGCCCGATTCGCAGGGCGATCGATGAAGAACTGCTCAAACTAAGGGAAGATGGGTACACGAACAACCTCAATCGGAAGTATTTCGCTGATACCAAATAGACTGGTCAAACTGCTCCGCGGCGATGGTCCTTGAATCGCTTCTTTAATAGTGATTGGAAGTATTCCGCGCTGCACAGCCCTTTACCCCGGAGGCGCAAGCCGCTGGCCGAGCCCGAGTGAACGGACCGGGAGGAAGAAGATCGAATGGACGCACTCACGGTTCATCGCCTGCACTTCGCGTTCACCGCGGTGTTCCACTACCTGTTTCCCCAGCTCACGATGGGTCTGGCGCTGCTGCTGGTCATCCTGAAGACTCAAGCGCTCAGGACGGGCAAGGAGTGCTACAACCACGCCGCCCGGTTCTGGGGCCGTATCTTCGGGATCAATTTCGCGATGGGAGTGGTCACCGGGATCCCGATGGAGTTTCAGTTCGGGACCAACTGGGCGCTTTTTTCGCGCGCAAGCGGCGGCGTCATCGGTCAGACGCTCGCGATGGAGGGAGTATTTTCATTCTTCCTTGAATCGAGCTTTCTCGGCGCCTTCCTGTTCGGGGAACGGCGCCTGGGGCCCCGCCTGCACTGGCTCAGCGCCTTCCTGGTGTTCCTCGGCGCATGGCTTTCCGGCTTCTTCATCATCGCGACCAACGCCTGGATGCAGCATCCGGTCGGCTACCAGCTTTTGCCCGACGGCCGCTTCGCGCTGGCGAGCTTCTGGGCGTTGCTCCTGAATCAATGGGCCTGGTGGCAGTATATGCACACCATGACCGCCTCGGTGGTGACGGCCAGCGTGGTGATGGCGGCGCTCGGCGCCTTCTACCTGCTTACCCGCCAGCACCTCGAGTACGGACGGATGTTCGTCGCGATGGGAGTGACGGCGGGGCTGATAGCCTCCTGCATCCTGATTTTCCCGACCGGAGACGTCCAAGGCAGGAACATCGCCTATGACCAGCCGGCCACGCTGGCGGCGATGGAGGGACTGTTCACCAACGAACGCGGCGCGCCGCTCATGCTGGTAGGGCAGCCCAACATGAGCGAGAAAAAGCTCGACAATCCCATCTACCTGCCGCGGCTGCTGAGCTTTCTTACCTACCGGCGATGGAAGGCCGAGGTGAAAGGGCTCGACGCCTTTCCCGAGGACCGCTGGCCCGACAACATCCCGCTGCTCTACTTCGCCTACCACATCATGGCGGGCCTGGGCACAATCTTCGTCGCGGTGCTCGCGCTTGCGGCCTACATGCTCTGGCGCGGGCGGCTTTACGATACGCCGTTGCTGCTGTGGGCGCTGATGCTGCTCGCTCCGTTTCCCTATATTGCCACGACCGCTGGATGGTTAACCGCGGAGGTCGGCCGCCAACCGTGGGTCGTCTATGGGCTGATGCGGACGGCCGTCGGCAGCTCAGTCGAGGTTTCCGCGGGCAACGCGATGTTCACCCTGATCGGCTTTGCCGGGATGTACAGCCTGCTCGCGGTGCTGTTCCTGTTCCTGCTCTACCTTGAAGTGCAGCGGGGACCCGAGGCGGCGGCGGAAGAGCACGGTGCGGCCAACGGCAGCGGGTCGGCGCTTGCGGCCGATTGAAGGAGGCGCATACGGAAACGCTCTGGTTCTGCCTGGTGGCGATAATGTTCGCCGGGTACGCCGTGTTCGACGGGTTCGATCTCGGCGCCGGCATCGTCCATCTCTTCGTCGCGCGCACCGAGGCCGAACGCCGCTCGGTGCTGGCCTCGGTGGGCCCGGTGTGGGACGGCAACGAGGTGTGGCTGGTGGCCGGCGGCGGCATCCTGTTTTTCGCCTTTCCCGTGGTTTATGCCTCGGGTTTCCAAGGATTTTATCTGCCGCTGATAATCGTGCTCTGGCTCCTCATCCTGCGCGGCATCGCGATCGAGTTCCGCAACAAGGTTTCGAGCCTGGTGTGGTATCCGTTGTGGGACGTGGTGTTCGCCGGCGCCAGCGCGCTGCTCGCGATCTTCTTCGGCGCCGCGATCGGCAACGTCGTGCGCGGGGTTCCGCTTGACCGCTCGGGCTTCTTCTTCCTGCCGCTGTGGGCCAACCTGCGTCTGATGCCCACGGCCGGGATCCTCGACTGGTTCACGATAATCGTCGCACTGGGAAGCCTCGCGGCGCTCACCGTGCATGGAGCGCTGTGGGTCGCGATGAAGACCGCGGGCGCCGTCGCGGCGCGCGCCCACAAAGCCGCCGAGGTGGCGTGGTGGGCGGCGCTGGTCATCACCGCGCTGCTGGTGATCATCGTTCCGCTGGTCCAGCCGCACCTCGGCCACCGCTTTCGGGACGCCCCCTGGGGATTCGTCTTTCCGCTTGCTGCCGCAACCGGGATGTTCGGGATGAAGCTGTTGAGCAGCGCCGGGCGCGCGACGGGCGCCTTCCTCGCCTCCTGCCTGTACATCGTCGGGATGCTCACCAGCGCGGCGTTCGGCCTCTATCCGTATCTTTTGCCGTCGAGCACCGACCCGGCCGCTGGGCTGGCGGTTTATAACAGCGCCGCCGCAACCTACGGCCTCACCGTGGGCCTTTACTGGTTCATCCCCGGCATGGCGCTGGTCGCGGTCTATTTCGTGTTCGTGTACCGCCTCAGCGCCGAAGAGAAAATCCCTCACTGAAGCGGCGATTTACAGCGCGGATAAGGCTCGATTCCGGGGTTCTTTGGTGGGCCGTTGGAGACTCGAACTCCAGACCCGCTGATTAAGAGTCAGCTGCTCTACCAACTGAGCTAACGGCCCACCGTCGAAGCCATGCTTACGTAGCAGGATGTTTGGGGTGAGTGAAGGGATTTGAACCCTCGACCGCCGGAGCCACAATCCGATGCTCTGCCAACTGAGCTACACTCACCACCTTCGATCTATTCAATCCGTCCGGCGCATCGAGCCGCCGATTCACAATTCGCCTCCGTGGCGCGCCAGAAGGGACTCGAACCCCTGACCCACGGCTTAGAAGGCCGTTGCTCTTTCCACCTGAGCTACTGGCGCGATCGGGGCGAGCCGATTTGAACGGCCGACCCCCTGCTCCCAAGGCAGGTGCGCTACCAAGCTGCGCTACGCCCCGAGCCCTTAGGAAGTAACACACGGACGATCGGCTCTCAACCGATGATCGTTCGCACATCGGTTTTGTTCGCCAATTTATTCGTGCAACCGCGCCCGCGGCGCACGATCGTGTGGATGGCGGCATCTTGAGCTGCGAGCGCGGACTGGTCGAGCGCATTGCGTCGGGCGCGGCGTATCATCTGCATCGACGCAAGATCAACACTGTGCTCGGCGCAGTCTTCCTGGCGCACTCCGCCGGATTACATATGTGAGATGCGAATTTTGCGACCGCACCCAGCGATGAGGTCACAACTTGCGAAACTCGCAATTTTGGCCGGAAAAGTGGTCGAATTCGAGACTTTCCGATGTTCCGAGTCGCAGAAAGAGAAAAAATCTAACGGCGATGCCCTGAATTTGTCTCGGTTTTTTCAAGGCACGATGTTTGCTCCAACTCTTCTCAACGCTGGCAATCTCCTCCCCCGAGACGAACAGCGTCTGTCCCCAAGCAGGCCGGGCTACTTGAACCGTAGGCTCCCCACCACGGTCCCCACTCGTAGCCCGGCCGTTCTTTTTCTCGAAAATCGGATCATAGCCGGCGCGCGATACGCGTAATTGCCGGCGACCCGGCATCCACGAAATCAATCTTCGGCAAGTTTTCCCCCGGCATTTATGTTTTGCAATTTCTGCTAGGCTGACCGGGACCGGAGGCCGGCGCCCTTGCTTGAGGCGTTCATTGATGCGCTGGCGCTCCGGGCCGGGGGTTTTATCGATCGCCTGAAGCGACAATTCTGCGCATCGCTCGTCGCGATACTCGTGACCGCGGTCGCCCTTGGGGTCAGCGGCTGCTGGATGGCAGCGGCTCAACTCTGGCCCATCGCGGCTAACGTCGCGGAGGATGTCGGCGCTGATGCCGTTGGGCTGACGGCGGGTATTGCCTCGAGCGTGAGCGCGACTTCGCATCCTGGGGCCGATCGCGCAAAGCAGGAAGCAGAAGCGCGTCAAAGTGTAATGGATAGCGCTGACAGATGTGACCAGCTCGAAGCCGAAGTCCCGGGCGTGATCGAGTTGCGAAGGAGTGCTGCCGGCGCGCCCGAGTACCGTCAGCTGCGGCTTGGCGATTCGCTCGACGAGCGGCAATGGATACCGATAACGGACAATGAAACGACGGCTGATGGTTGGCGGCCGGCGGTTAATTTTCTTCAGATGAATTTTTCGCCGCCGCTGGGCGCAGTGGTCCCCGAGACGGCGAGCAACTTTCTGGCGTATGCGCCCTCGCGATTCATCTCAGTAGCCGACGGCGATCGGTTTGCCGCGATGGCTTCGAATTTTGGCAAACCGGCCGGAACGTTTACCTGGAACGGGCACTATTACCATTACGTGGTGACCAGCACGCTGCCATGCTTCCCGCCTCCGCCCGAGCGGCTTGCCGAGGACGTCCGTCCTCCAGGCTTCTAGATCATTTTGCTTTTTCGGTTGCGGGTAGCGTCACGGGTGCATAGCGTCGCGGCAAGAGCGCTCCGAAGGGGAGCCGGGATTTCGCGCGTTGGAGAATGAAGCGCCGGATCGCGCGGCGGGCTTCGCTGGGGTTGGCGCAGATCTGGGAACATCCCGCATTTATGAGCTCGGTCGACTGGTGTAACGCTGCCTCCCCGCCTGCAATGATCGTCACGCGAGGCGAAATGGATCTTAAAGCCACCACCAGTTCCAGCGTGGCCCGCAAACAGTCGGCGGTTATGCACGAGATGAAGACGAAGTCCGGCGTGAACCGTTTGACCAGATCGGAAATCTCGTCCGGTGATTTATTCTCTCCGGTAAAGGTTGCGACCACGCCTTCTTGGCGTAGCAGCTCGAGCAACATCATCAACCCCAGGAAGTGCAGCTCGCCGGGCGCCAACACGCCCAGCACTCGCACGCTCGGAGAAATGCGCGGTTTGATGAACCTGTTTCCAAGTTCAGCAATCAGTTGATGGGTTGTATCGATGATGAGCCGCTGGTTCTCGTCACTGATATGGCCTTCCGCGCGCTCGTTACCCATCAGTAGCAGCGCCGGCGCAATCACCTCGTCAAAGGTTCGCTCCAGGCCATTCTCATCGCAATAGCGGATAGCAACATCTCTCGCGCCTGACGGGTTGAGTTCAAGCAGCAAGCGGTAGAAGTCGTGGTAGTCGTCGAGAACGCGGTTTGCCCCGAGCAGAACCGAGAGAAACCCCAGCGGAGGGATAAAGTCGCCCGCAACCTTAAGACAAGCTGTCAACGGCGTCGAAAGCAGCAGCCCGGGTATTCCCCACAGCCAATACCAGTACATCGCCGATATCAGCAACGCCACCGGAGAGACGTCAATCCCATGCCCGATGATAAATGGTTCGGCAAACTGCGCCGCAACCTGATCGATAATCACAAAGCCGCCAAGTATCTCGAGCGCTTTGCTCCATCCGGGAAACAACGCAAAGGCGACTAGCGCCGGCAGCAGCGCCGAGCTGATCGCGCCGACATATGGAATGAACCGCAACAGGAATGCGAGCAGACCCCACAGCGGGGCGCTCGGCAGCCCGAGAAACCAGGCTATGGTTCCGGCGGCGATGCCGTACGCGAGATTGATCGCCGAAAAAAGCAGCAGGTAACGGCCGACGGTGTAACCCGCGGTTTCTATCGCTTGCGCTGCGATCGGAATTCTTCCGCGTGCCGCGAGCCGGACAAATCGATCGCGCAAATCCTTTCGGCTGTAAAGCAGAAAAAACAGCAGCATGATGATGAGCAGCGTCTTGAGCATGCCATCGACGATCGGAATAACCGGCCTCAGGCTGTCGCTGAGAGAGGTCGGAACCGGGATAGCCATCACTTCATGGGGCTGGCGGGGGGCAGGATTGGTGCTTGCCACGCGACGCTGAACGTCGGAAACCGCATCCTTGATGTGCTGGAGCCATGGGGGCGTGGTTTTTTCAAGCGCCGCCAATTTGTTTCCGATATTGTCCGAGTATCCAGCGACCTGGTCGGCAACAGTAGTCAGTTCAATAGTCAGAAAATACCCAATCGCCGAAATAGCGCCGATTACCACTAGTACTACTAGTGCGGCGCTTATGAGGCGCCCGAAGTAGCGCTCGAGGCGGGTTGCGGCGGGACTGAAGACCACGCTCAGAATCAGTGCTATCGCCAGCGGAAGCAGGACCGATCTGCCCAGATACAAAGCGCCGGTAGCGATGATCAGTGCGCAAACCGGTCCGGCAACCCATAGCAGCGCGAAACTATCGTCACTTTCGCCGTACGGTTGCTCTGCTTGCTTTTCGATTTCCGCCACTACCATTCACCCCGACCTTGCCGAGCTCCGGCCGCTGCTCTACGCCGGCGCCTATTTTACGCCCCAGCCCAGCCGGTTGGATATCTTGAACTATAATCGCGCCGCTGCCGAAACTCGCCGATTCAGCCGAACCATCCGCACCTTAGCGTGCCCGCGGTAACCACTGTTCCCGTTTCAACCTCGCTTTCGCTCATCAGCGCCGGGATGATCAAAATGGTTTCCGCGCGTTTGGAACATCTCGCACAGGAAGAGGCTTATGAAAATCAAATACTCATTCAAACTAATCATACCGGCGATGCTATTCGGTATGGTCTTGTCGGTTCCTGCTTTCGCTCAGGACGGCAATACGACAGCAAGCCAGTCGATGCATCAGGCTGGCGACAAGGTCGAGGAGGTTGGCTCCGATACCGCCGCGGCCGCGAAGGACGCATATCACGGAACCAAGCGTTTTATTGAAGACACGACGATCACCGCCGAGGTCAAGACCGCGTTGGCGCGCGATAAGAACGTTAGTTCCTCCGGAATACATGTCACCACCACCACCGGCGTCGTCACTCTGAAGGGCAACGTGTCTTCGCCCGAGATGGCGCAGCATGCCGCGCAGGTGGCGGGACAAACCGACGGCGTCGTGCGCGTTAACAACCAACTTATGGTGGTTACCTCAGCGAACACCGACTAGCTGAACTATCTACTATGATAGCCGCCGCCGATTTGCGTGCCGATGCCGCGAGTTTGGCGGCGGCATCGATCGCATCCAACACCAAAGGCGTGGCCGGCGTTGAAGCTAACCTGACTGGGCGATAGCCGCGCGGGGGTACTCAGTCCTTCTATTTCCCCGCGACCCGCGACGATCCTTCATCGCCGCAGGAGAGGGATGACTTCCCTGGCGAACTGCTCGTTCTGTGCTTCGCGCTCGGCCGGAGAGGAAACGATGTCCACGTTGACATCGCGGATTCCCGCTTTGACGAACTCATCGATTCGCGCGGCGACATCGGCCGGCTTCCCCACGGCGGCGTAACGCCTGGCGGGCTCGCGGAAATCCATCGCGTAGCGCTTGCTCAGATACTCCGCCGCGACGTCGAGCGCATCTTCGTAGCTTGGCCCAAGCCGCACGAACAAATGCAGCGCCGTGCCGAAACGCTCGAACTTGCGCCCGGCCTTTTCCGCCTCGCGCGCGATGAACTCCAGGCCCTCGCCGACCCGCTTGGGCGTCACCACGTATGGCATCCATCCGTCGCCCAGCCGCGCCGCGCGTCTCAGCGCGGCTTGCGCTCGTCCCCCCACCCACACGGGAGGTCCGCCGGGAGTGCGCGGCTTCGGCAACATCGTAATTTTCCCGAAGCTGAAATACTTGCCGTGGTAGTCGACCGGTTCTCCAGTCCACAGGCGCTTGATTATTTCGATTCCCTCGTTTGCGCGCCCGCCGCGTTGTTTGAGCGGGACGCCGCACGCCTCGTACTCGCGCGGAAATTCACCGCCGACCCCGACGCCGAAAATGAAATGTCCCGCGCCCATGAGGCGGTCCACCGTCGCGACCATCTTGGCCACCGTCGTGGGGTGACGCAGCGGCAACAGGTAAATGCTGGTGCCGAAAATCAGGCTCGGGTTCAGCGCGGACAAGTAGGTCAACTGGGTCAGCGGGTCGTCGATCGGTCCCATGAACGCAACGTGATCTCCCGCCCAGATGCTTTCGTAGCCCCATTGCGACAGCGAATTGACAGTCCTGCGCGCGTGCTCGCGATCGGCCGCCGTCGCCAGCACGCCAAACCTGACTTTGGAATTCAGCGGTAGAGCATCGCTCATGTTCGCACCCCGATGTGCATCCTCAAACCGATCGAATCGCGCCGCCGTCCACCCGAATCAAAGAACCGGTCACGTAGGCCGCCAGCGGGCTGGCCAAAAACGCCGCGACCGCCCCGAATTCTGCGGGCGTGCCGAGCCGTCCGACCGGAATCGACTGCGCGTTTCGCTTGATTGCTTCCTCGATGGAAATGTTCTGGCGTTCCGCAGCCGCGCGGCTGAGCTGTACCGTACGATCGGTCGCGATCGGGCCCGGCAGAAGAGTGTTGACAGTAATCCCGTCGCGTGCGATCTCCGTCGCCAGCGTCTTGGCCCAGCCGACGATCGCGCTGCGCAGCGTATTCGACACTCCGATCGTGGCGATCGGCTCGACCACGCTCATCGAGGCCACGTTCAGGATTCGGCCCCATTTTCGCGCGCGCATGTCCCCAATCAGCAAATCCGTTATTCGAAACAACGGCAGCACCATCGCCTGGAACTGCTCCTCCCAGACTTTGGCCGGCACGCCGGCCACGCCCGACGGCGGCGGGCCGCCGGAATTGTTGAGCAGGATGTCGATCGCTCCGAGCTGTTTGCGCGCCGCGTTGGCGGCATCCTCGATGCTTGCCCAATTCGCGAGGTCCGCCGCAAATCCGATCGCCTTGGCGCCGCGCGACGTGATTTCGGAAACCGCGCGATCCAGCCCTTCCTGGCCGCGTGCTACCAGCGCGACCGCAACGCCCTCGGCCGCGAGCGCGTCGGCCACGCCGCGTCCGAGTCCCTTGCTGCCGCCAAGAATCAGCGCCGTTTTTCCTTTGAGTTGAAGATCCATTTTTCACTTCACCGGGCTTCGATCGTTATGTGAATTGTTGTAGCGAATCTCGTGCGCTTTGGCATCATGCCGGCCTTGCGTGGCCACGTCGCGACGCGCCTAATGTCGGCGGTGATGGAATCGTTTGACGTTGTGATCGTGGGCGCCGGAGCGGCCGGGCTGATGTGCGCGATTACGGCGGGGCAGCGCGGCCGGCGGGTACTGCTGCTGGAGCATAATGATCAGCCGGGCGCCAAGATTCTCATCTCGGGCGGCGGCCGCTGCAATTTCACCAATCTCGAAACAGCGCCGGAGCGCTTTCTTTCCGCCAACCCGCATTTCTGCAAGTCCGCGCTCAGCCGTTACACGCAGCGCGATTTTATCGCACTCGTCGAACGCCATCGCATTGCCTATCACGAGAAGACTCTCGGCCAGCTGTTTTGCGACGGATCGGCGCGCGAGATTCTCGCGATGCTGCTGGCGGAGTGCGCGGCCGCCGGCGTCGATTTGCGCACCGGGCACAGCGTCGCCGAAATAACCCGCGCCGATCGCTTTCGCATCGAGACCAACCAAGCCGGCTTCGTCGCGCCGGCTTTGGTGCTCGCGACCGGCGGACTCTCAATTCCAAAGATGGGCGCGACCGGCTTCGCTTACGAGATCGCGCGGCGCTTCGATCTGGCGGTCATCGAGCCGCGCCCCGGCCTGGTGCCGTTGAAAGTCGCCGGCCAGACGCTCGAACTTTGCCGAACCCTTGCCGGCGTTTCGGTGGACGCGGTGGCCTCATGCGGCCGCGACAGTTTTCGCGAAAACATTTTATTCACGCACCGCGGTCTTTCAGGCCCAGCAATTTTGCAGATTTCGTCGTACTGGCGGGATGGCGCCACGCTCTCGCTCAACCTTGCGCCTTCATTGGATATCGAAAGCTTCCTCGCGGACCGAAAGCGCACGCGGCCCAAGGCCGAACTGAAAACCGTACTGGCCGAGGTGATTCCGACTCGCCTGGCGCATGCTCTTGCCGGCGCCGCGGCGTCCAATCTTCCGATCGCGAATATCCCGGACCGCAGCCTTTCCGAACTGGCGGATCGGCTGAGGCGATGGCAGCTCAAGCCAACGGGTTCCGAGGGATGGGCCAAAGCCGAGGTGACAGTCGGCGGAATCGACACCGCCGCGCTGTCTTCGAAGACCATGGAGGCTCGCGCCGTCCCCGGCCTGTACGCGATCGGCGAAGCGGTGGACGTAACCGGATGGCTGGGCGGCTACAATTTCCAGTGGGCGTGGTCGAGCGGATGGTGCGCGGGCAACGCCGTCTGATCAATCGGGAATTTTCGTCATTCCCCTTGAGTAGGCAAGTAATCTAACATCACATTTCTAATCGCGCGGATAAGTCCGGAGGTCTTGATGGATTCAGCGGGAGCGAAAATCGGCGCGGGCGCTGCCGCTGCCGCGCATAGCTCCGAGCCATTGCCTCTCAGGATCAAGCTTCTCTACGGCGCCCCCAGTTTTGCCGGCGCCGCTATGGTCATCCCGATCTTCATCCACATGCCGAAGTTCTATGCCGACGTGGTGCTGGTGCCGCTGGGGTACCTGGCGATGGCAATCGCGATCGCGCGTTCGCTCGACGCTCTGAGCGATCCTCTGATGGGCTGGATCTCCGATCACACGCACACGCGCCTTGGCCGGCGCAGGCCCTACATGCTGTTTGGCGCTCCGCTTTGCGGCGTGGCTTTTTTCGCCCTGCTGAATCCGCCGGCGTCGTTCACCGGCGGCCGCGCGGCGATTTGGTTCGGCGTGACGTTCATTCTCTACTTCGTATTTCACACCATCTATGTTCTGCCGCACTACGCGCTCGGCCCGGAACTCACCCAGAATTATCACGAGCGCTCGAGCCTGTTCGCGTGGCGCGAGTCTTTCTCCATCCTCGGAACGATCGTGGCGGCCGCAGCCCCCGGCGTCATGATGCAGGCGTTCCACATGACCGAGCGGCAGGTGTTCTTCCGGCTCGGAATCTTCTTCGGCGTCGTGCTCAGTGTGCTCTACGGCTTGCTGGTGCTGACCGTGAAGGAGCGCCCCGATTTCGTTACCCGCGAATCGAATCCGCTGGTGCCCGGCGTCAGGCGAGCGCTGCGCAACCGCCCGTTTGCGATTCTGCTCGGCAGCTACGTCGTGGCCAGTATCAGCGGCGCGATTCCGGCCACGATGATGCCGTTCTTCAACGCCTACGTGATCCGGCCGCGCAATCCGACTTTCTGGCTCTCGATGCTGCTGCTGGGTTACTTTGCATTCGCATTTGTGTCGGTGCCGATCTGGCTTGCGATTGCGCGCAGAGTCGGGAAGCTCAACGCGTATCTTGCCAGCTTTTTTCTGAGCATCACCGGCGGCGGTGCGATGTTCCTGCTCGGGCCCGGCGACACCTGGTGGCTGCTGGTGCTGATTTGCTGGGCCGGTATCGGACTCGGCGCCGGCTTGTTCCTGACCCCCTCGATGCAGGCCGACGTAATCGACTACGACGAGCTCTACACCGGCAAGCGGCGCGAAGCGCAGTACACCGCGTTCTGGTCGATGCTCCCCAAGTTCGTCGCGATTCCCAGCGCCGCCATTCCCATCGCGGTGCTTGCCTCACTCGGCTATATACCCAACGCCGTACAGGCGCCTCGGGTCGTCTTCGCGATCAGGGCGATTTTCGCGCTGGGCCCCGCGGCTTGCTCGATGCTGTCATTCCTGATCGCGCGCAGGTTCCCGATGACGGAGGCGATCCACAACACGATCCTCGAAGGCATCGCGCGTCACGAACGCGGCCACGCAGCATTCGATCCGATGACTGGCCTGATGGTGCCGGCGCCCAAAGCCGGCCACGACGACGATGTCGGCTGGTTCCTCGACTACTTCTCCATCGGCGAGTTGAAGCGCTATCTCGCCAGGGGCGCTTCGCAGCCGGTGCGCGACGTGCTCACCGTGGCTGCGGTGTCGATTGGAGTCTCGGCGCTCTCGGTCATCTATGTGCTGCGTCGCGTCAGCTCGCTGCGCACCGATCCCGGCGCGATAACTTCGCTGATCGTGGTGACCGCGGGGCTGGCGTTCGCGATATTCGTTTTTCACCTGATGCGCCTTGGACCTGCGCGCCGGCTTGCGGCGGGTGAGGTGCCGGCCGAGGCCATCCGCGCCCATCTCGGCCAGGTCGTCGAAGCTCTGAGAGAGGGCGCCCCCATCGCCGTGGCCGCATCCGGTGTCGCGGACCGCGGCTAGTTGATAAGAAATGATCCTCCCTGTGCCGGATGCCAGCGAGAATCGCTGACGCGGGAATTCGTCTGGAGTAAAAACCTATGCGAAAAATATCCTATCGCGTGCGCCCGGAGACCGCCGTGCTGACCAGGGGCTTTGACCCGAAGTTGTCGGTCGGCTCGGCCAGACCGCCGGTGTATCGCAGCTCAACCTTCGTCTTTCCAAGTCCGGAGGCGGCTGAGCGTGCGTTCGGAATTGTGCTTGGAAAAATCCATCCGCTGGGCAACGATCGTCCCGACCTGATCTATGCGCGCCTGAACCATCCCAACGCCGAAATCCTCGAGCAACAACTCGTGCCGCTCGAGCGCGGCGCCAACGCCGCGGCCGTCTTCAATTCCGGCCTGGCCGCAATCTTCAGCGTGATACTCGCGTTTCTGGAGCGCGGCGGTTCGCTCATCTACACGCAGCCTCTCTATGGCGGAACCCAGCACTTGATCCACCAGATAATCGAACCGCTCGGTTTCGACGCGCGCGGGGTGCCCGCGGGTAATACCAGGGCGCTGACGGAGGCGATTGAACAGGCGAACAACCTGAACCTCGTTCTGATCGAGACTCCCGCCAATCCCACCCTCGTGATGACCGATATCGCGCAAGCCGCCGCCGCAGTGCGCCGAAAGCCCAAGCGCCCCTTGCTCGCCATCGACAACACTCTGCTTGGCCCGACCTTTCAGCATCCGCTGATTCACGGCGCGGACCTCGCGATTTACTCGGCGACAAAGTTCCTCGGCGGATTCAGCGACTTGCTGGCCGGCGCGGTGCTGGCCATCGATCCTGAATTGATCCAGACCCTGACCGGGCTTCGCGCGCTGCTCGGCAACATCCTGCAGGCTGACGAATGCTGGATGCTCGATTCGCGGCTTTCGACCGTCGCGCTGCGGATGAACCGGCAAAGCAAGAACGCACAGCGAATCGCCGAGCAGTTGGCCAGGCATCCACGCGTCAAACGCCTCCTCTACCCGTCGCTGTTCACCGACCCCGCCCAGATAAAGATTCGCGACGCGCAAACCGACTACCCGGGCTCGCTGATGACGTTGGAGGTTGAGGGCGGCAAGACCGGCGCCTTCGAATTCCTGCGCCGTTTGAAAATCGCCAAGAACGCCGTCAGCCTGGGCGGCGTCGAAACTCTCGTATGCCATCCGATGACGACCACCCACAGCGAGCTGTCGCCCGAGGAATTCTCAGTCGCCGGAATCAACGACGCGATGGTCCGCATCTCGGTCGGTACCGAGCATTGGCGCGATCTGCTGGACGAATTCACCCGCGCCCTGGGTTGATCCACCGCCCGCTGCGGATCCTCATTCGCCTGTGTCATCCCGAGCGGAGTCGAGGGAACCCGGATCTTTTTCTGAATTCCTGTCCGTCATCCTGAGTTCTCCGCCCCTCCGCCGCTCGCGATGGCAACCCGCCCTTACTCGATGCTCGAATTCGGACGATAATAAGCAAAACCTCAGAAGGACTTCACCTTGGCAAATTCACGCTATGACCTTGTCGTAATCGGCTCCGGACCCGGCGGATACGTCGCTGCAATTCGCGCCAGCCAGCTCAAAATGCGCGTCGCCGTCATCGAGCGCGACCGCCCCGGCGGCGTGTGCCTCAACTGGGGATGTATCCCGTCCAAGGCGCTGCTGAACTCCGCCGCTGCGATGGACACGATTCGCGGCGCGTCCAAGGAACACGGCATCGAGGTCGGCGAGGTTCGTTTCGATTTCAAGAAAGTGATCGCGCGCTCGCGCGCCGCCGCCGAAAAGCTCTCCAAGGGCGTGCTCTACCTGCTCAAGAAAAACAACATCGATTACTTCGAGGCCGACGCGGCCGTAACCGGCCCGCACTCCGTCGTGCTGGCGCAGGTCGAAGGCAAGCCCGCGCCGCAAGCCGCCGCGCTCGAAGGCGAGCGCATTCTAATCGCGGCCGGCTCGGGCGAACGGCTGTTCCCGGGAATGAAGGTCGGCGACGGCGTGATTACCAGCAAGGAGGCGCTGGTGCTGGACACGATGCCCGCGAGCGTCGTCATCATCGGCGCCGGCGCGATCGGACTCGAGTTCGGCTATTTCTACAGCGCGTTCGGCGCCAAGGTGACGATCGTCGAGCTGGAAAAGCAGATGCTCCCCGGCTTTGACGCGGAAGTCGCCGAAGAGCTGCGCCGCGCGTTCGTCAAGCGCAAAGTGACCGTGATGCTCGGGCATGGCTACAAGTCGATGGCGCGCAAGGGCAATCTGTGGTCGGTCGCGGTAACGGCCGATGGCGCCGAAAAATCGATCGACGCTGAGGTCGTGCTGGTGGCAGTCGGGCGCAACCCGCTCAGTCGGAACATCGGACTCGAAAAAATTGGCGTCGAGCTCGAACGCGGCGGCTTTATCAAGATAAACGACTCGTTCCAGACCACCGTCCCGAGCATCTATTCGATCGGCGACGTCGTCCGTCCGCCGCTGCTCGCGCACAAGGCCAGCGCTGAAGGCATCGCCGCGGTCGAAATCATGGCGGGCGTGCGCGAACCCGGCTTCGACCTGCTCGCGATCCCCGGATGCATCTACTGCGAGCCCGAAGTCGCGACGGTGGGACTGAGCGAAGCCGACGCCAAGGCGCGCGGCATCGAAGTGAAGGTCGGCAAGTTTCCGTTTCGCGCGATCGGAAAAGCGGTTGCGATCGGCGAGACCGCGGGCTTCGTGAAAATCGTCGCGACCAGGCAGTACGGCGAAGTGATCGGATGCCAGATAATCGGACACGCCGCCACCGACATCATTTCCGAAGTCGTGCTGGGCAAAACGCTCGAGACCACCGTTACCGAAATCGGCAAGACCGCGCATCCGCATCCCACGATGTCCGAGGCGATCATGCAAGCGGCTTTGGCCGCCGACGGCGAAGCGATAGACTTCTGACAATGGACGCGCGCGGAGCACTCACCGTCGCCGATTTGGGCGTGCTCGATTACGACGCCGCGCTTGCGATCCAAACCGCGATGCTCGCGGCGCGGCTCGACGGCACGATCGGCGATACGCTCCTGATGATGGAGCATCCGCATGTCTTCACCCTGGGCCGCGGCGCGGACGAGCGCTTTATCGTCGGCAATCCGGCGAGCGTGCCGATTCGGCGGGTCTCGCGCGGCGGGCAGGTGACCTACCACGGCCCCGGACAACTGATCGGTTATCCGATTCTCAAACTCGAAGGGCGCGACCGCGACGTTACGAAGTATCTTCGAGAGCTCGAGGCGGCGATGATCGACGCGCTCGCAAAATTCGGCATCGACGCCGCCCGCCGCGACGCGATGACCGGCGTCTGGGTTGGGTCGCGGAAGATCGCGTCGATCGGCGTCGGCCTCCGACGCTGGACCACCTGGCACGGCTTCGCACTGAACGTATCCACCGATCTCAGCTTTTTCGATTCGATCGTGCCCTGCGGTATCGCGGGATGCCGCATGACTTCAATCTGCGAGCTGACGAAGCGCGCGGTGTCGATCCGCGAGTTCGCCGGGGTGATGCGCGAGAGCTTCCGCCGCGTGTTCGGTTACGATGAAATAGTTCTCGCCGGCCCGTCGCAGACAGCGCAGGCGCCGCAGCTGATGGCTGGCGATGGTTGAACGAAAACATCCCGACTGGATTAAGGTTCGCGCACCGGTGTCGCCCGAGTACTTTCGCACCAAGGCGATCCTCGGCGGGCTCAAGCTGCATTCCGTCTGCCAGGAGGCGTGCTGCCCGAACATCGGCGAATGCTTTTCGCATCGCACGGCCACCTTCATCCTGATGGGCGACGTGTGCACGCGCAACTGTCCGTACTGCGCAATTGCGCACGGCAAAGTTCGTCCGCTGGATTCCGATGAACCGCGGCGAATCGCGCAGGCGGTGGAGCGCCTTGGACTGCAACATGTAGTCGTCACCTCGGTCGATCGCGACGATCTGGCCGACGGCGGCGCGGCGCATTTCGCGGCCACGGCGCATGCAATCAAAGCGCTGCCTGCGCAAGCGCGGGTCGAAGTGCTGGTGCCGGACTTCCAGGGATCGATCGCCAGCGTCGAGACGGTGGTGCGCTCGCCAATCGACATCTACAACCACAATATCGAGACGGTGCCGAGTCTTTATCGCACGGTGCGGCCGGGCGGAAATTACGCTCGATCGCTTGACCTCATCCGCCATGCGAAAGACTCCGCGCGCCAGCTCGGCAAGCCGATGTTCACCAAGGCGGGCGTGATGCTCGGGCTGGGCGAGACCAACGGCGAGCTGCTCGATGTAATCCGCGATTTGCGCAGGGTAGGGTGCGACATCCTGACGCTCGGGCAGTATCTGCGGCCGTCGGCGCAGCACATTGCCGTGGCCAGGTACGTGCCGCCGGCGGAGTTCGCGGAGTTGAAGACGGCCGCGCTCGCGATGGGCTTCCATCACGTCGAGTCAGGGCCGTTGGTGCGCAGCTCGTACCACGCGTGGCAACACGTCAACGTAGAGAAGCCTGGCGCGCGGGCCTGAAAAGAGCAGCGCGCTGCGGA
>NZ_DATCTO010000042.1:0-90000 GCF_036567905.1 Candidatus Binatus sp. | reverse complement strand
GCCGCGCGATCATGGGCGCGATGCTCGAGAGCAATATCGAAGCGGGCAACCAGCCGCTCAGCTCCGATCGCACCAAGCTCAAATACGGCGTGTCAGTCACCGACCCGTGCATCGATTGGCCGACGACCGAGCAATGCCTCCTCGACGCCTCCACCGCGCTCGGCGCCGCCGGCGCGCTGACCCGCCACTAAAGGCGAACACACAGCGCGAATGATGGGCGCGAAAACAACTGCGGCAATCGAAGGAGGACTGATTCTAGCGATTGCCTTCCTCGTCTTCTGGCTCTCCCCGGTTCTTCAATCCGGCGACTCACAATACTCGATGCTGTTAAGCGAAAACCTGATACGTTACCACAGCACCTTCCTTGATCGGTATGTTTTTCCGGGCCCGGTCGAGACTCCTAAAAATGGCGCTCCTCCGGATAAGCTAAACGCAGTCGATGGCGAGACTTATCAGATCGGCAGAATAAATGGCCATGTAGTGTACCTTTTCCCGAACGGCAGTTCAGTACTATCAGTCCCATTTGTCGCCGTAGCGAATCGAGCTGGATGGCACACGTTCCGGCCAGACAATACCTACGACGAGCAGGGCGACTTACGGATTCAAAAGACGCTCGCGGCATTTCTGATGGCCCTTCTGACGGTTGTGATCTTCGCGACAGGACTATACATGCTGCCCCGCGGATGGAGTGCTTTCATCGCTGGCGCCTTTGCTCTAGGCACTCCGATTTGGAGTACAGCATCGCGCGGAATGTGGTCGCAGACATGGCTTGTCCTTCTAGAAGGGTTGCTGATTTTTCAGTTAGTCAAGTGCGAACGTGGCGCATCCAAGTTCCGCCCGATCATCATTGCCACGTTCCTTTCGTGGATGTGTTTCGTACGGCCCACTGCCGCAATTCCTTGCCTGTGTGTCACAGTTTACGTAGTAGCAGCACATCGAGAGCATCTGTTGACATATGTCATTTGCGGCATGCTGTGGTTCGCGGCATTCATCGGATACTCAGAGCTTACTTTTGGCCAGTTGCTTCCCGGCTACTACTCCGGTACGCGGCTTCAATTTGAGCATTTCGTGACAGCGCTTGGCGGAACACTGATCAGTCCTTCGCGGGGACTTCTCGTATTCGTCCCGATGATCGTCTTTATCCTCTATCGTGTTGCGCGTTACTGGAATGGACTTCCAATGCGCCGACTGGCTGTTCTGGCTCTCGGGACAATCGCATTGCAGGCGATTAGCGTCGCCGGCTTCGGCAAGTGGTGGGGTGGCTACTCCTATGGTCCACGTCTGCTGATCGACACCGTACCGTGGCTGGCACTTCTTGCGATGCAGGGAATTGCGGCGAATTCCGCTGGTAAGCGAATCCCGGTCAAGCCCTGGGAGTTGACGGTTGGCGCCATTCTGATCTCGCTAAGCGTGGCAATCAATGCGCGAGGCGCACTGTCCTTCCGTACCCAGTGGTGGAACGCAGTGGTTGATGTCGATAACCACCCGGAGCGCGTCTTCGACTGGTCCTATCCTCAATTCATGGCGGGATTGATTGCGCCGCCAAAATACCAGTGATCGGCGCGGGCGGAAGATTGAAGCGGCGCGGGGCATGACTGCGAAAGATTCGAGTCGCGAGCCTTCGGCGGCCGAATGGCTTACGGCCCGCCCGCTCCTGATCTTCATTCTGTTCGCGATCGAGATCCTGGCGATCGATTTCTTGAGGCTCCCCGAAATTATGGCGTTCGACAGCTACGCCTTCTGCGATAACGGCGCCAATTTAACACTCCAGTACTTGGTATCGCACGGCTTAAGGCCAACCATCGATTTCGGCTATCACTACGGCCTGTTGCCGATCCTGATCGGAAGAATCTGGTTCACACTCATCGGCCGAACGCCGATCGCATACCAGGCACTGATGGTCGCATGCGATCTTGTGATCGCGTCGGCAATTGCAAGAATCGCCGCCACTCTTCGATTCAGCGCGAGCAGCCTTTTGCTGACGGCAATTACGCTCGGGTTTGCGGCGCGGGCGAGCTATCCGTCGCTCGCGCACGCGGTCGAGGCGGCGCTGCTATCCTGCGCCATCGCGGAGCAATCGGCGGGGAAGCGCAGCCGGGCGCTGGTCCTCGCGAGCGCGGCAGTTTTTGCGAAACCTAGCATGGGATATTTGTATTCTGTCCTGCTGATCGCGCTCGCGTGCAGAAACCTGCGCGGCGAGCGCGTAGTGACACGGGCAACCCGCGTGATTGCTCCGGCTGCCGTGACCTCGATCGTGATCGCGGCGACTCTGGCGGCCTCCTATGGCCCGGCCGCCTTGATCCATACCGTCTTGCCGCTGGAAGGGGCGGCAGCCTATCGCGCACTGCACTATGGCTTCTTCAGCGGGTCGGGGCGCCAGTTCTGGGATCCGCACGGCCTCCCCTGGATCTTCTACCTTCTTGACTTTTCGGGGTTTTGGATAACGGGCACGCTCTTTCTGATCTGCTCAGGCGTGGCGGCGATATTTTATCTGGCGACAGGCGACGACGACCCCGGGTTCGAGGCGCGCCGCAACGAGATAATCGCGACCTGCGCCGTGCTGCACGTCGCATTCATCGCACTGTTCTTCGGCAATCATTGGTCGTGGATTTATTATGCGTACTTTCTCACTATCGGCGTCGCGGCAGCGGCCGGAGCGAGCGCAATCCAGCGGCGCGTAACGCTCGGTCTGTGCGTCATGGGAATAATGGCGTGGACGGACGTTGCTTTCTGGGAACAGCGATGGTGGCATACGCGCGATCGCGATGCGGTGACGGCAGGGCTGTGGGCGGCTGCGGATGAGCGCGCCGAATGGCAAAGAGTCCTCGATACTGTGCATTCGCGGCGCGCAGTGATTCTGGACACCAAGGGCGCGATTGAACTTCTCGTTCCCGGTTTTGAAAAGCCGGTCAGCTTGTATCTGGACCCTGGATGGATGGTTCCGGCCGACATACAGCGCAAGGTGGGCCAAATGTCACAGGCTGAGATGGTCGTCGTGCCCGCCAATATTGGGATCGAGGCCTGTCGCGGGATACCCGCCGCGCCCGAGTTCGAAACAGCGCTGAAGAGCTTCGAGCCGCGCATGAGGGGAAAGTTTTTCGACGTCTATCAGCGCCCGAGTTCGCCAAACTCGCCTGCTGCAAGATGACCGCGTCGGCACGAAATCATCTCACCGGGCAAAGCCATTGCGCGGCGGGGACGGACGCCGATCCGTACCGATGGCGCGGAGCAGCGATCTTCGGCCTGTACCTGGCGCTCTCGCTGATCTATTTCGCGCGTGGCCTGCCGGGTCATTTTGGAAACTACATGATCGGGCGCGAGGCCGATCCACCGCAAACAATGTGGTTCTTCAACTGGTGGCGGTTCTCGCTCGCGCACTGGCTCAACCCGTTCATCACTGATTTCGTCTGGGCGCCGCTCGGAATCAACCTGGCGTGGACGACCTGCGTGCCGCTGCCCTCGTTGATCTCAATCCCTCTGCAACTCACGGTGGGCGAACCCGCAACCTACAACATCATCGCGATGCTAATGCTGCCGCTCGCGGCATTTTCTGCGTTTCTGCTATGCCGGCGCGTGACGGGCGCGTTCTGGCCGTCGGTCCTGGGCGGTTACGTCTTCGGATTTTCTCCCTACCTGCTTGGCCAGGTACTCGGCCACCTTGTTTGTATCGCAGTTTTCCCGGCGCCACTGATTGCGCTGATCGCGCTCAAGCGGCTCGACGACGAGATCTCGGCGGCACGTTTTGCCGTGATGCTGGCCGCGCTGCTGGTCGCTCAATTTTTGTGTTCGGTTGAGCTGTTCGCGACCATCACGCTGGTCGGCGGATTCTCACTGGTGCTTGCGCTTGTGCTTTTCGATAGCGACGCCCGCATCCGGCTGCGGCGCCTAATCATTCCGATCGTCGTCGGATACTTGATTTCTACAGCCCTACTCTCGCCTTACTTTTATTACTTGCTCGCCTTCGGGCAACCGAGTGGGCCGATCTGGCCGCCGAGCAATTTTTGCGCGGACCTGATTGGATTCCTCGTGCCGCGACACACCATCTGGTGGGGCTCGGCCGCTTTTGCAACCGCGATTTCGCGCCGCTTCGCAGGCGACATCATGGAGAACGGCGATTATCTTGGCGTCGTGCTGATCGTGTTCGTCGAGATATTCCGGCGCCACTTCTGGCCAACTCCGGCCGGCAAGTTTCTCACCATTTTGTTTCTTGCAGCCATCATCGCCGCTATCGGCCCGACGCTGCACATTGCTGGAGTGCAGGGGTTTCCGATGCCCTGGCGAATCTTCGAAGGCCTTCCCCTCATCGAGAATATCCTGCCGGTTCGGTTCATGATGTACGCGTTCCTGTTCGTGGCCGTGATGATTGCGATGTGGTTCGCCACGTCGGCCGCGCGCAGGCTTACGAAATGCGTGGCGGCCGCCGTGATCCTGGCATCAATCGCGCCGAATCCGCACGCATCGTTCTGGGTAAGCAGGCTCGAAATTCCTTCGTTCTTCACCGATGGAAGCTACGCGAAGGAATTGTCACCGCGCGAGATCATTTTGCCGCTGCCATGGGCGCAGAAGGGCAACAGCATGTACTGGCAATTGAAAAGCGGCATGTACTTCCGGATGGCCGGCGGATGGACCGGAATCTCGCCGTTCGAGTTCGCTCGAATGCCGGTGGCCAAATATTTTTACGGCGGAATCGATCTGCCCGAGGCTGCCGATCAGTTGAAGGCCTACATCGCTCGCTTCGGCGTGCAGGCGGTAATCGCGGATCCGAAGGAAGCAAATTTCGAGAGCTTCAAGCGGACCCTCGCGTCGCTCGGACTCGCGCCGCTCAACGAAAAAGGCGTGTGGATTTATAATATCCCGCGCGATTCGTTCGCCGCATACGCCAAACTTCCGGCCGCGCAGGTCGAAGCGCGCGCCGACGCGCTGCGATTCGATGAGATCCTCGAAGGAGCAGGAAAGTATCTTGCCGACGGACACGATCTCTCGAAGCTTTCCCCACTTGAACTCAAACGGCTCGATCTCATTCCGCGCGACTGGCTGGTCGATGCTGCGCCCCACGCCTATACCGACTGGCAAATTGCATCCGCGCCCGGCGGCCAAGTTGGCATCATCACCGTTGGCTCGTACGAGGGCCTGAGACCACTGATAGAACGCTACCGTGCAATCGCATCCGAGATCGAATATCCCGCGCCGACGCGATGGACGTCCGATTCCCGTCCCCGCCTCGATGTCATCAAGCCGTTGATGGTGATTTTCGACTCCGTCCATCTGGCCGCCGCCGCGCGCAGCCTGCGGGATTCGCCGCCGCCCGAGCGGACGACGCCGTTTGTTGCCGGCGTGTTGTCAGGCTTGGGACCGTCGAATCCGCAGTAGGGCTGCGATTTAATCCTGGCGTTTATCCGCGCGCAGCTTTTCGCTGATCACCAGCGCGCCGAGCGCCGCAGTCTGTCGCACCGGAAACTCCGCCGGCCGGCGGAGCGCCTTGTAGCGGGCATCGAGGGCAGTCAGCCCGTTCATCAGGCGCTCGCGCGCCTGGGCCAGCGTCGGACGGGGCATGATCCGGCGGCCATTGTCGAACACCGTCTCCATCAGCTGAACCGTTTTTGCCGGGATCGGCTTAAACTCGCGTGCCACGGTAGTCGCGCCCTCGTCCACAATTCCGATCAAGTCCGCAAAGAAGGATCCGCTCGGCGCATAAGCGCGGAACAACTGCTTGCGGCCCGGCGCTGAAATTCTTCCGGCCGAGGTCTCGAGCCGGGCGCGATCCTTGTAATCGACGAGCTTGTAGGTGAAGTCAGCGGCCGACGCGTCGTCGCTGACCGCGAGCGCGGCGCCGACCCCGAACGCATCGATCGGCGCACCGGCGTCGGCGAGTTCGGCGATTCGGTATTCGTCGAGGCTGCCGCCCGCGACGATCGCGATGTCGCGGAAGCCGGCCTGATCGAGAATCCGCCGGGTCTTGCGGCTGAGTTCGTGGAGGTCGCCGCTGTCCAACCGCACACCCTGGATTTTCACGCCCGCCTCGCGAAATTTCGCGCCGACCGCGGCCGCATTCTCGACGCCGTGCAGCGTGTCGTAGGTGTCAACGAGCAGCGTGCTGAGGGTCGGGAAGCTCGAGACAAAATCGCTGAACGCGTCGCGCTCGTGATCGTGCGCCATCACGAAGCTGTGGCTCATCGTGCCGAAAACGGGAATTCCGTAGCGCTTGCCCGCGAGCACGTTGGCGGTGCCGTGAAAGCCCGCCAGGTAGCTCGCGCGCGCCGCGATAAGAGCCGCATCCGCGCCCTGCGCGCGCCGCGGACCAAAGTCCACCAACCGCCTGCCGCCCGCGACGACAAAGCATCGCGCGGCCTTGGTCGCGACGATCGAAGCGAATCCGAGTTGGTTGAGCGCCAGCGTCTCGATCAGCTGGCCTTCGATCAGCGGCGCGCGGATCTCCACGATCGGTTCGCCGGCAAAATAAATCGTGCCTTCGGGAAGCGCCCGGATCGAACCGGTGAAGCGGAGCCTCGAAAGAAATTCAAGAAACTCCGGCTTGAAAAGTTGCAGCGACTCGAGATGCTCGATCGCGGCGGCGTCGAAACGATATGCCTCGAGCGCCTCGGCCAGCCGTTCGATACCGGCTGCTACCATGAATCCGCGGCCCGGCGGCATCCGGCGCATCGCGACTTCGAACGACGCGGTGTCGTTGAATCCGTGCTCGAAGAACGCCGCGCTGACTGTAAGCTCGTAGAGATCGGTGAGCAGCGCGACCTCTGCCGGGTCGAGTCGGAGATCTATCGTCATCCGCGATGCCTCCTTCTGAACCGCCAGGACGATGATCCGCCGCTGCTAGCGCGGAGGCTCGGGCGGCGCCGGCGGTTTGGGTGCGGGTGGGTTCGGCGCCGGCTCCTGCACCACGCGAGTTTCGCCCAGCGGGCGTTCGCGCAGGATGTCAGCCATGCGCTTGAGCTGCTGATCGACGAGATGGTTGATCGTTCCGGGCTCGTCGATCGTTCCCGCGCGCACCCCGGTCAAAGTCTCGATTCCGCGATCGATCGTATTGATCGGATAGATGTGGAATTCACCCCGCTCGATCGCGCCGGTGGTCTCCGGATCGAGCATCAGGTTCGAGACGTTGGTGCGCGGCACCAGCACGCCCTGGGTGCCCGTCAGACCGATCGCCTTGCACACGCGATAGAAGCCCTCGACCTTCTCGTTGACGCCGCCAATGGCCTGCACGGTGCCGTATTGATCGACCGACCCCGTCACCGCCAGGTCCTGCCGAAGCGGCACTCCCGACAGCGCCGACAGCAGCGCGTACAGCTCGGTCGAACTGGCGCTATCGCCGTCGATTCCCGAGTACGATTGCTCGAAGCAGATGCTCGCCGTCATCGCGATCGGATGCCGCTGTCCGAACCGCGCGCGGATAAATCCGCTCAGGATCATGATTCCCTTGTCGTGCGTCGATCCCGACATCCGCGCCTCGCGCTCGATGTTGATCACGCCCGCCTGCCCAAGCGCCACGGTCGCGGTTACCCGCGCCGGCCGCCCGAAACTGTAGCCGCCGACGTCCAGTACGGCCAGCCCATTGATCTGTCCGACGCTCGCGGCGCGAATATGAACGATGAGCGTGCCTTCCCCGATCAGCCTGCGGATTTCCTCCTCGATGAAATTGAGCCGCAGCATCCGCTCGCCGAGCGCCCGCTCAACGTGTGCGCCGGTAACCCGCTGAGCCAGTTCATTGCGTGCGAAGTACGCCGACTCGCGCGCGAGATCGTCTATCGGTTCCAGCATCGCGAGCACTCGCGATCTGTCCCCCGCCATCCGCATCCCGAATTCCACGATCTTGGCCAGCGCGCCCGCCTCGAACGGCGGCAGATTCTCCCTGCGCGCCAGCGCCCCCACGCGCGCCGCATAATGCGCCGCCGCTGCGCCGTCGGCCGCCACCGAGGGCCGCATCTCGGCCTTGACCTTGAACAGGTCCGCGAAGTCCGGCTCGTAGAAGTAAAGCAGGTTGTAAAGATACGCTCCGCCCAGCACCACGACCTTGTTGTGAATCTCGATCGGTTCGGGCTTCAGTCCGCTCATCGAGAAAAACGGCAGCGGTTCGAAAGTCTCCAGCGTCATGCGCCCCGACTTGAGGCTGCGCTTGAGCGTTTTCCAGACGCCGGGCTCGACCGCCGCATCCTCGAGATCGAAGACCAGGAAACCGCCGTGCGATTTCAGAAAAGATCCGCCTATGATCCGCGTGAAGTTGGTCCCCGAGCGCCCCAGCGGATCGATCCACCGCTCGATCGTCCCGAACAGGTTGCGATACGTGGGCGCATCCTCGAGCACCACCGGCGCTCCGCGCGTGGCCGAGTTATCGACCATCACGTTGATCTGGTAGTCGAACCATCGCGCGCCGTCTTCGATTGCCGCAGCCGGCCTTGGGCCCTGCTCAGCCGGCGCTTCGCGGAAGCGATCGAGATTGCCGAGCATGTGCTCGGCGACTTCATTGAGGTAGGCTTCGACCGCGGGACTATTAAAGTGATGCTTTAACTCTTCAATCGACGGCGTGATCAGCCGCGCCGCGAAGGCGCGCTCGATTGCGCGGATGTCGTCGATCAGCTCGCGCATCATTTCCTGCTGCCTGAGCATCAACGTGCCCAGTTCGTCCTGCAGCTCGCCCTGCACCTTCGCCAGTTGCTCACGCTCGGCGTCAGTCTTTGCCGCCATCGCTTTGCCGAGCGCCTCGGGCGACTCGGGCATCTTGCCGTCGATCAGCGGGATGAATATCACCTGTCCAGTCGGTGTGCTCTGGATCGCAAAGCCGCGCTCGCGCGCGCGCGTCTCCAGATTTCCGAACAGTCCCTGCGCGCGCTTGTTGTATTTGTCGCGCAGCGCCGCGCGCTCCTGATCGAAGTCCTCGCGCCGGAACGCTTTCGGCAACTGCTCGAGCACGAAGCCGATCAACTCCGTCATCCGCGCGCGCAGCTCAACCCCCTGGCCCGGCCGCAGGTAGATGGCGACCGGAGATTCGGGATTTCGAAAATTGTTTACGTACACCCAATCGCCGGGCGTCGGCATCGTCGCGGCCCTTTCGCTGAGCAGGCGCAGGACCGATTCGCGCTCATGCCGCGAGCGCAATCCGCTTACGAAAACGTTGTAGCCGGCCGCGTCGATTCCGATCGCAAGCCGTATCGCATCCAGCGCGCGGCTCTGGCCAAACAGCTCGAGGTCGCCATCGCTGGACGCGGCGCGCTCCAGTGAAACTGCGTCGAGCGGCACCTGCCCCTTGAGTTCGGAAGCGTCGAGCTCCGCGGGCGGCGGTACGTGAATCAGCGCGGCGCTGGCGTCGGTAGCGATGAGGTCGCCCTTGTCAGTCATATTGGTAGCGGCATTCGCGGTGCGCGATCACGAATCCTTGAGCGCGATTCGCCGGCCTTTCTTTTTCGGCAGAGTGATAACCAGCGTGCCTTCGGACCACTTCGCGGTCGAGGCTTCGCCGTCGATCGAGTCGGAGAACGAAAATGAACTCTCGAGCGTCCCGCCCAGTTTGTCCGGCACGCGAACCGCCAGCCGCTGGCCCGAGACTTCGGCCTGGATCTTTGCCGGATCGACGCCGACCGCCGCGACTCGCACCTCGTAACGATCGCCACGGTCGATGACCTGCGCGCGTTCGAATTCAAGGGCGGGCGCTGCGCATTTCCATCGGTCGATCAACATTTCGTCGAAGAACTCGTTGAAGGCGCGCTCGAAGTCCGCAATCCCAAATCCGCGGCTGGTAGCCATAGAGTCTCAGTTTCCCACGATTTTGGGTAAATTGTAATGCAGCGCTACCGCGCCGGTCGAGTCCGCACGCAGCCGCATCCATCCCTTGCCACGATTGCCGTCACGGCGTTATGGTTGCCTTGTGCCAACCTTTTCAAAAATTGTCGCCGCAACCGATTTCTCCGAAGACTCGACCTTGGCGCTTACCTTCGCCCAGGAGATCGCTGTCAAGTTCTCGGCCGAGATCGTGCTGGTGCATGTCGATCAGCCGCTTGCGCCGGTAATGATGACGCCGGAACTGGGCCCGGCGATGGACGTTGGCGCGATGGGCCGGATTGCCGAAGAGCAGCGGATGCTCGCGCAGAAGGAGCTCGACAAGATTGCCGGCAAGCTGCGCGAGGGTGGACTCAAGGTCAAGGTCCAGCTCAAAGTTGGTTCTCCGTTCATGGAAATTCTGCGCGCGGCCCAGAGCGAGAACGCCGATTTGATCGTGCTCGGCACCCACGGACGCACCGGATTGGCGCACGTGCTGATGGGCAGCGTGGCCGAACGCGTGGTCCAGAAGTCGCCCTGCCCGGTGCTTACGATTCGTCATCCCGATCGCAAGTTCAAGCACCCGCTCGACAAGTAGCCACCCCGCGTTGGTTCCCCCTCCCGCGAGGGAAGGGGATTAGGTTGCCGCGATCTCGCCGCTATTTGCCGGTGAACTTCGGCGCGCGCTTCTCCAAAAACGCCTTCACGCCCTCTTTGAAGTCTTCCGAACGCGTCATCATCTCCATCGAGGCGTCGTCGTCGCGCACGGCCGTGGCGAGATCGGTGAACAGATGCTGGTAGATCATCTTCTTCGCCTGCGCGACTCCGAGCGGCGAGCATTTGCTCGCGATCCCCGACGCGATCTCGCGCGCCGTCGCCATCAGCTTGTCCTGCGGCACGACGCGACTGACCAACCCCATCTCGAGCGCCTCGTTCGCATCCACCAGCCTGCCCGTAACCGCCAGTTCCATCGCCCGCGCCAGGCCGACGATCCGCGGCAACATCCAACTACTGCCGTGCTCGATCGCAAGCCCGCGCTGCGTGAAGATCAATCCCATCCGCGCGTTGTCCGACGCGATCCTGACGTCCTGGTACAGACAGGTGGTGAAGCCCAGGCCCACGCACGCGCCATTGATCGCGCCAATCACCGGAGTGTTGAGCGCCAGCGGCCACGAGTACGACGTCCGGTAATCGGCGCGCTGCGCGCTGAGCCATTCATCCTGCACCACGGCCCCGCGCGCCGACGCAGTTCCCGCAGCGACCTCGGACAGCGCGCTCATGTCGGCGCCGGCGCAGTACGCGCGTCCCGCACCGGTGACGATTATCGCACCGACCGACGGATCGCGCTCGGCATCCAGCATCGCGGTGCGCATCTCCGCGCCCATCTTTGGCGTCCACGCGTTCATCTTCGCGGGCCGGTTCATCGTAACCGTGGCCACGCGATCCTTCTTGTCGTAGATGATTTCGGCGAAGTCCATCTTTTCCCTCCGGTTAGGTTGCGATCAAAGCACTTCCGCATCGTGAAATCTAACGGTCCGCGATTCCATTCGACCGTCCTTTCATCCGTCGGCGATGGCTGTTAGTAAAGCCGTGATGCCGATGCCACGCCGGATTCAACTTTGGGCCGATTGTTCGCGCGCGACGGCTGTCTCGGTCGCACTCGCGATCGCGATGTTCGTTGCGGCGCCCTCCGATGCCACCGCCGCGGCTCGCGATACCTCCGCGGCCGGCATCCATGGAATGGTCGTGTCGGAAAGCGAGGACGCCGCGCGCGCCGGCGTCGAGATACTCAAACACGGCGGCAACGCCGTCGATTCTGCCGTGGCTACCGCGTTGGCAGTGGGCGTCACCAATCCTGCCGCGTGCGGAATTGGCGGCGGCGGCTTCATGCTGATCTACCTCGCGAAGACCCACGCTTTCTACGCGCTCGATTTTCGCGAAACCGCGCCGCTTCAAGCCCGTGCCGACATGTACCTTCGCAACGGCAAGCCCGACGAGGAATTGGCGCGCGACGGCGTCCTGGCGGTCGGCGTGCCGGGTGAGGTCGCGGGCATCGACGCCGCGCTCAGGCGCTTCGGCACCATGAAGTTTCAGCAAATCGCGGCGCCCGCGGAGAAACTCGCCGACGGCGGTTTCGCCGCGAGCCCGCATCTGGCGGGCGAAATCGCACGGCTCGCCCCGAAGCTCAAAAACGATCCCGGACTGAGCCAGGTTTTCCTCAAACCCGACGGCTCCGCGCCCCAGGCCGGCGACATGATCGTCGAAAAGAATCTCGCCGCGACGCTAAGACACCTCGGCGACGATCCGGTCGCGAATTTCTATCACGGCGAAGTCGCATCCGCGCTCGCCGCGTTCATGAAGGCGCACGGTGGGCTGATCGGCGACGCCGACCTTGCCAACTATCGTCCCGTCTGGCGCGACCCCATTCACCGCCGCTACGAGGGCTATGAAATCTATGCGATGCCGCCGCCGTCGTCGGGCGGCGTGGTCCTCGAAATGCTCGGGGCGCTCGAATCAGGGCATCTCCCCGGGCTGGGCACCGACTCGCCACCATACTTGGCGCGTCTGATCGAAGTGCTGCGTCAGGGTTTTGTCGATCGGGAGCAATACGCCGATCCATCTTTCGCAAGCATCCGGATCGAGCGGCTGCTGACCGACGCCCACATTCAGGAATTGCGCGAGCGTGCTCTGCACAGAAAGTCACCGCCGCCGCCGCCGGCGCCTGCGCACGATCATGGCACGTCGAATCTGCTGGTCGCGGACAAGGACGGCAACGTCGTTGCGCTGACCACCACCATCAATACCGTGTTCGGCGCCAAGCTGAGCGTGCCGGCGCTCGGCATCATCCTCAACGATGAGATGGACGATTTCGCCGTCGCGCCCGGCGTGCCCAACGCGTATCGCCTCGAAGGCGAGCGCGCCAATGAGGTCAGGCCCGGCAAGCGCCCGCTCTCGTCGATGACGCCAATAATCGTCACCAGGAACGGCCTGCCCGTCATGACCACCGGCGGGTCCGGCGGTCCAACCATCGTCAGCGGCGTATTGCAGGTCACGCTCAACATCCTTGCGTTCCATCTTGACCCCGCCAGCGCCGTCGCGGAGCCGCGAATTCACGAGCAGGCCGCGCCCGATGTCGTGCTCGTTGAAGAAGCGATGCCCGCAGCGACCCGCAGCGCGCTCGAGCAGATGGGCTACAAACTCAAGCTCGTGCCCGCGCTCGGAGCGGTCGGTGCGATCGCTATCGCACCGGGAAATTTCCGTGGCGCGTTCGATCCGCGCAAGGGCGGCGGCGCGCTCGGCTATTAGCCGCCGTCCCGGCACGTTAGACTCAATCCTCGTGTCCGGGATCGCTCGCAACGATAACTCTTCGCCGCCGTTCGCCCCACCGTCGGCGCCGCGATGGCCTGCAACGCCAATCGCGTACGACGTCGGTGCAATCGTCGCGCTCTCGCTTGCGGTCTGCCTGTTTCATCTCGGTTCATTCGGTGTCTGGGAGCCCGACGAGGCGCGCTACGCGGAGATTGCGCGCGAGATGCTGCAAAGCGGCAATCTGCTCGTGCCGCATCTCAACTATGTTGCCTATGTCGAAAAGCCGCCGCTGCTCTACTGGCTGACTACGCTCTCTTTCTGGATCTTCGGAGTGTCGGAATTTGCCGCGCGGCTTCCCGTCGCACTGTCCGCAATCGCCGGAATACTCGCGACTTACCTCTTCGCGCTTCGCGCGTTCGGGCGCCGCCACGCGATTCTTGCCGCCGCCATCCTCGCCACGATTCCGCTGTACGCGTTGATGGCGCAGGTGCTCACGACCGACATGATGCTCACGGCGCTGGTGACGATCGCGACCTTTTCGCTTTATCTCCACTGGGATGAAGGCGGCCGATGGTGCTGGATCGCGTACGTCGCGATGGGTCTGGCCGTCATGACCAAGGGGCCCGTGGGTGCGGCGATCCCAATTCTCTCGATGCTGCTTTGGCTCGCGTTCAATCGCGAACTGAGCGGCGCGATCGCGAAATTCCGCGCGATACCGGGTCTTTTGCTCACGCTTTTGATCGCGGCGCCGTGGTTTGTCGCGATGACCATCCGCGAGCCGGGCTTTTTCGATTTCTACTTCATCGGCGAGCATCTCAGGCGCGTGTTCGATTCCAACTACAGCCACAGCGAAGCGTTCTACTTCTACCTTCCGGTGCTCGCGGTCGGACTGCTGCCGTGGTCGTTGCTCGTACCGTTCCTCACCTTGCGCGCGGCCCCGCGTAACCCGGCGCGAAGCTTCTGCATGGTCGCGGCGGGCGTCACCGTGGTCGCCTTCTCGTGCGCGACTGCGAAGCTTATCCCGTACATCCTGCCGGCCGTCCCTCCGCTGGCGGTGTTGATCGCCGACGGACTCGTGTCATGCGCATGGCCGCCCGCAGACTCGCGCGCCGCAATTGCGCCGCCGGATTCCCGGATACTCATCGAGAGCGGCCCGATGCTTGCGCTGTTGGGCGCCGGCGTGATCGTCGCGGCGATCGCGGCGGCGCAATTTCGCACGCCGTACGTGATGGCGGCGCGGCCGGCGATGTACGCGATCGGCGCGATCCTGGTGGCCGGCGGCGCGGTCACGATGGCGATGTTCGTTGCGCGCCGCAATCCCGCGGGACTCGCGGCGATCGTCGTCACGCTCGCGCTTGCGTTGATTGCGGGCGGATGGGCCCGGCTGGAGGCCGAGCCGATGCGTTCGTACGCCCGACTCAGCCGCACGATCGCCGAGAAGGCGCCTGACGCGGCCATCATCTGTTACCATCGCTACGTTCAGTCGCTGCCGTTCTACAATCGCCGCCGCGTCGTCCTGGTCGGCGGGCGCACCGAACTCGATTTCGGCTCGCGCCTGGACCCGGACGCGCGCGAGTGGTTCCTCAATAGTGACGAGCGGATGTTTCGGCGATGGGAGCAGCCGGGCCGGGTCGTGATCGTGCTCGACGCCGGCGATCTCGCGCGAATGAAGGAGCGCCTTGGCGACTTCGACGTGATCGCAATCGAAGGAAAGAAGCGCGCAATTATCCGAGGTGAAAGAATCTCCCGCTGTGAACCAATCACCTTCAACTGAGCAGGCCGCATCGGCGCCCGCGGTTGCATCTGCCGCCCGGCCAGCGCATCCGTATCGCGCGTTTGCGATACGGGCCGGGTTGGGCGTGGCGGTGGTTGCCGTCTTGTTGGCGCATTACGACGCGCGGCCGATTTTTCGAATCCTCGGCCGCGAGCGTCCGGGCTGCTTTGCCGCAGCCATCGCACTGTACCTCGCAGGTCAGGCGATGTGTGCGTATCGATGGCGGCTGCTGGCCGCTCTGCTGAAAGTTCATGGCCGCTACCGCGAGTTCCTCGCCTACATATTCGTCGGCATGTTCACGAATCTGTTCGTGCCGGGATTGCTCGGCGGCGATGCGGCGCGATCCGTCTATCTCGGACGGCGCCATGGCAGGATGGGCGAGGCGATCGCGTCGATAGTTGCGGATCGCGCCGTGGGCTTGATCAGCCTGTTCTGGCTGGCGGCGATCGCGGCGATGTTCCTGAACTTCGCGCCGCTCCCGCGCTCGGTCATCACGCCGACGGTCGCGGTCGGTGCGATCGCGATGGCGGGATTTCTCGCATCGCCGCTGGTCGCGCGCCTGATTCATCTGATGCCACGATCTATCCGCCGCGCGGGCGGCCTGGTCGCGCCGTACCTGCATAATCCCGCGGCGCTGATTCCGGCGATCGCACTGTCGATTGTGCTGCAAATCGGGCTGGCCGTGTGCCAGTACATTCTGGCGATAGGACTTGGCCTGGCAGTGCCGCTCTCGCTGTTTATCCTTTGCGTTCCGATTGCGAACGTGTTTGCAAGTCTGCCGCTGACGCTGAATGGGTTGGGGATTCGCGAATCAGCCTACCTGGTGCTGTTCGGGATGGCCGGAATGCGAAAAGAGGACGCGATCGCGCTAGGGCTGCTGTGGTTTGCGGCGACGATGGTGGGCGGTCTGACGGGCGCGATCGCATTCGTGACGACGCCCGCGCCAGTTGCCGGCGGCGAGGCAGGAGCGGGAGCCACTTAGTCGCCGCGTACCGTTTCTGCAACGCCAAGCGTATTATATGCTGAGATGGCTTTTACTTCTGCAACCAAGGGCGCCCGACCATCTCGCGGGAAGAAAACCCTCTTGTGTTGCGCGATTTTCCTCGCGGCGATCCCAGGTTACCAGCAGATTGTGGGGGCGGTGTCGCAACCCCGCGCTCTGATCACCGAGACGATAAACGAGACCAACCTGGTCACGCTGGCGGGCAATACGCGTCCGGAAGCGACGGCGGCCAACGATCGCGGCCCGGTCGCTGACAGCTTTCCGATGGAGCACCTGTGGCTCCAGTTGCGGCGCTCGCCCGAACGCGAACAGGCCCTCGATCGTTACATCGATCAGTTGACCGATCCGCACTCGCCGAATTTCCATCACTGGCTCACGGCGCAGCAGTTCGGAGAACGCTACGGCCTGGCCGACCAAGACCTCGCGAAGATCACGGGATGGCTCAAATCGCACGGCTTCACCGTCAATCTGGTCTATCCCAGCCGGGTGGTGATCGAGTTTTCCGGGACGGCCGGCCAGGTGCGCGAGGCCTTCCATACTGAGATTCACAATCTCGAGGCGAACGGTGAGAAGCACATCGCCAACATGAGCGACCCGCGGATTCCGGCCGCGCCGGCGCCAGCCGTAGTCGGAGTCGTGTCGCTGAACAACTTCATGCCGCGTCCGATGAACCAGTCGCGCGCGGACTACACGACCGGCAGCGGTAATCAGTTGGTGGCGCCCGCTGACTTGGCCACCATCTACAACTTGAGTCCGCTGTTTGCAGAGGGTTATTCGGGCCAGGGCCAGACGATCGTAGTCGTCGAAGACAGCGACGTTTACAGCACCACCGACTGGGACAACTTCCGCACCACTTTCGGTCTTAAAAGCGCTTACCCCGACGGCTCTCTCAAGCAGGTCCATCCGGCACCCGGCAGCGGCGGCCCCAGCTGTACCGACCCGGGCGTCAATCCCAACGGCGACGACGGCGAGGCAGCCATCGACGTGGAATGGGCGAGCGCCGCGGCTCCCAGCGCTACGATCGAACTGGCCTCGTGCACGGACAGCACCAACTTCGGAGGTTTCATCGCCCTGCAAAACATTCTGAGCAACGGGGGCCCGCTCCCCGCGACCGTGAGCATCAGCTATGGCGGGTCCGAATCGGAGCTCGGCGCGGGGGAGAACTCGTACATCTACGGCCTGTATCAGCAGGCGGCTACCGAAAAAGTGTCGGTGTTCGTGTCATCGGGCGACGAGGGCGCGGCCAGCACCGACTACGGCGCGACCGATGCGACCCATGGCATAACAGTCAGCGGATACACCTCGACGCCGTATAACGTGTCGGTGGGCGGCACCGATTTCGGCGACACGTACGCGGGCACGAACAGCACTTACTGGAGCGGCACGAACGGGACGACTTTTGGCTCGACACTCTCTTACATTCCGGAAATTCCCTGGAACAACTCATGCGCCAGCGAGTTGATCGCCACTTTCGTCTACGGCCTCTCCGAAGTGACCTACGGGAAAAACGGCTTTTGCAACGATGTGAGCGTTGGGGAGGGCTACCTGAATACCACCGCGGGCAGCGGCGGCCCGAGCGGCTGCGCTGCTGGAACGGTGTCCACCCGGGGTGTCGTCAGCGGCAGCTGCAAGGGATACGCGAAACCGACATGGCAATCCGGTTTGTTCGGCAACCCGAGCGACGGCGTGCGGGATATTCCCGACGTGTCGCTGTTCGCCGCCAACGGCTTCTGGGGCCATTACTACGTGGTCTGTTGGTCCGATCCGAGCCAAAAGAGCAACGGCGCAGCCTCCTGTTCGGGTGCTCCTGTTACGTGGGCGGGATTCGGCGGGACGTCGGTCTCGTCGCCGATAATGGCCGCGATTCAAGCGCTCGCGAATCAATATAGCGGCAGCAGCCAGGGTCTTCCGAATTCCACCTACTACTCGCTGGCCAAAGCCGAGTATGGCGCAAGTGGCAGCTCGACCTGCGACTCGACACTCGGCAACGGTGTCGCCAGCTCGTGCATTTTCTACGACGTGACCCAAGGCGACATGGACGTGCCCTGCACGGGCAAGCACAATTGTTACAAGCCATCGGGCACGTATGGCGTACTTTCCACTTCCAACTCGGCGTATCAGCCCGCATATGCAGCCACAAGCGGAGCTACAACCGGATGGGACTTTGCCACCGGAATCGGGACGGTGAATGCGTATAACCTTGTGAAGGCATTAGGCGCGAGCCCGACGGCGACTCCCACACCGACTGCGACGCCGACACCGACGGCGACGGCCACAGGCGGTACTCCAACTGCGACTGCGACAGCTACCGCAACGCCGACCGCGACGGCGACGGCGACGGCGACTCCCACACCGACTGCGACGCCGACACCTGTCGACGCCAAGCTGAAGATTTCACCCAAGTTCGTGAACTTCGGCAAATCGACCAGGGTCAATTCGGTCAGCAAACCCAAGAAGGTGACGATCAAGAACGGCAGCTCCAAGAAATCCGCGATTGCGGTATCGATCACCAGTGAGTCGGCCGCCGCGCCGTTCGCAGCCACCAGCGAATGCCCCCCGTTGTTGGAGCCGGGAAAGAGCTGCAAGGTATCGGTGACCTTCAGTCCGACCGATACCAGGGCGCAAAGCGTAAAGTTGATCATCAACGACGACGAGACGTGAGTACCGCAGACGATCCAGCTGTCCGGGACCGGCAAAGCGCCGAAGTAATAGAAGTAGACAGAAGGGCCGGATTTAACTACGCGCGCAACGAAGCAGCGGGTCAAATGGCCCGCCGCTTTATATCCAAGCAGCGGCGAGTTGGCGACCAATCCGTCGCACGAATCATCAAACTGATTGTAGCCGGTCGGGCTATGGCATCAAGAATGCTTCCAACAGAGAAAATATGAAGGCAGACGATCCGATCGCGAGATTTACTCGATGGTTTCGTGAGGAAGTGACCGCCGACACCAAGCTTCCGGAGGCGATGGCGCTGGCTACTTGCGGCAGTGACGGTATGCCCAGCGTGCGTTACGTCCTGCTCAAGCAGGCGGATGGGCGAGGGTTTTCCTTCTACACAGATATACGCAGTCCCAAGGGCCGGCAAATTGCGCAAAATCCCCGCGCCGCGCTCGCTTTTTATTGGCCGCGGAAAGGACGGCAGGTCAGGATCGATGGCTCGGTCGAGCGCATGACGGCACATGAAGCGGATGAGTATTGGGCAACCCGGCCGATAGACAGCAGGATTTCGGGCAGCGTCTCGCACCAGAGCGATCGGCTGAAAAGCCGCGAAGAGTTGGTCGCGCGTGTCGCCAAGTTCCGACGGGAATTGAGGGGCAAAGAGCCAGTGCGGCCGAATTACTGGCTCGGACTGCGCGTAGTACCGAATCGGATCGAATTCTGGGTGCAAGCTCCCTTCCGCTTGCATCGGCGCGAATTGTTTCTGCGCCGCGGCGGACAATGGCGCAAGACACTGCTCCAACCCTGAGGGCTGCTTCCAACGGAAACAGCCCTGCATCGAAAGGACCCAGTTTCGGAATAATTTCAGCCGAGGGATGCACGCGGGAAGACCCGCGTTGTACGGAACGATAATTGCTGCTAACTTCGCGAGATCATGGGTTATAATTTTCCGGCGCTGTACTTCGAAGCTACTCGTTTATGCAATCTGCAATGCCCTTTATGCATGACCGGCAGCAACGATGCGCACAAGGTTCGAGACAAACGTCGAAGCGAGCTCAGCTTCGATGAGATTCGCGAACTGGTATTGCTACCAGCCAAGCGCCTCGGCGTTATAGCTGTCGGATGGAGCGGTGGCGAGTTCTTGTTGCGCAAGGATGCCCTGGAGCTTCTCCGGCTTACGGTGGAGCTAGGGTATCAGTGCAAGGTTTGCAGCAATGGCGAGGTAATCGATCGGACCAAACTGCAGGAAATCAAGGAAGCAACCAACGGCAAGGTAACAATATCGGTCGGGCTGAACTCGATTGACGAGCGCAACGAGTGGACCCGTGACGCCAAACCTGATCGTACCTTGGAGGTGCTCGCCCTGTGCGAGGAGCTCAAGATTGATCGCCACGTCATCGTTACGATCTCCAAGGACAATACCGAGACCTTCGCCAAGACCGTCAAGTATCTGACCGATCGGCGGATTTCATACAACCGCTCGCCTTACGTGGCGCGCGGATCGGGCTGCGATCTGTTCACCAAGCTCGCGTTCGATCGCAACGATCTCGAAGCTCACTTCCATCCCGAGTTGCGCAGTCACGTCAATGGCTACGTGAGCTATACCCCATTCTTCCTCTCGCCGGAGTTGCACGCCCAGGTCTCCGGAGGAGCCGCCAATGGCGCGGTACCGCAGAATCCGCCGATCGGATGCTGGGTCGGGACCTGGCTGGCGCTCAACGCGGAAGGCGATGTTTCGGTCTGTCCGGTTTTGCTCGATCAGCTCAAGGCCGGCAACGTGCGCGAAAAGCCGCTGGACGAGCTGGTCGCTTCCAGCCAACTGTTTGCCGACGTGCTCGATCGTGGCAAGCTCAAAGGCAAGTGCGGCGACTGCCGGTATCAGTACACATGCGGCGGATGCCGTGCGATGGCGTACTACCACAACGGCGACTACATGGCCGAGGATCCCACCTGCTTCTTTGATCCCGAAGACCGCAGCACGATCAGCCCGCACGAAGAACAGACCAACCGCTTGTTCAAGAAGTACCTGATCGTGGCGCGCTACGTCGGCTTGTTTACTCGTCCGCAGCCCCCGCAGTGACCGATCGACCCGGTTGCCGGTTCGAATCGAGCCCTAACAGGGTGTTGAAAAACTCGTATCAAAGGGCAGGTCGGGTCTCGCACCATTCAACACCCTGCGTAAAAACTGTCTTCTTACCTACAACATCTCCCCCAAAGGGGGGAGACCAGTGAAAAAACCCCTTTGGGGGAGACAAGAGAGAGGGAGCAGGCGTTGAAAATTACTTTTTCAACCGCCTGCTAAGCAATATCCCGCCTGGTAGCACGTAGCTTAGAGTTCCACGTCCACGTTGTAGGCCACGGCGCTGTTCATCACCGGCCCCAACGGTCGGCTTGACCATCATCCGGCGACTTTGATTCGCCCACTTTTGATCGCTTTCAACAACGCATTGTAATCGCGCTCGACCGCCAATACGCGGTGCGATTCCTCGATTCTCCGCGCAAGCGCTTTTGAGCTATGCTCGCATAAAGCTCAAATTCGGATGAAACCAGAGCGGACAAAATCGCCGAAGATGCGCCGGCGCGACTTTCTGGGACTCATGGTCGCTGCGGCCGCGACTGCGGCAACGAGAGTGGGCCTCGCGCAGGAGAACAAATCTATGCCGACAGCGCAAAGCACCGCGCTTCATCACGCTGACAGCATCGAGCTGCCGCAAATCACCAGTATCATCGACACGACCAGTGGTCCGGTGCGGGGCCTGATCAACGATGGCGTGCACACCTTCAAGGGTATCCGCTACGGCGCCCCGCCGGTGGGTCCTTTACGCTGGACGGCGCCGCAAAGGCCGGCCCCCTCGAAGGTGGTGCTGGACTGCTCCGACTACGGAGCGCCCGCGATGCAGATGGCGTCGGGCGCGACCGCGGCTCCGGCCGGCGATTACGGCATGTTGATGGCCCGGGTGTTCACAACTCCGTCTGAGCTGAAAATTCAGAACGAAGACTGCCTGTTCCTCAACCTGTGGACGCCTGCGACCGACCACCAGAGGCGGCCCGTGATGTTCTGGATTCACGGCGGCATCTTCGCCTACGGCTCGGGTGGTCAGCCGGTTTACTGCATGGAAGACCTCGCCCGCGATCACGGCGTCGTTGCCGTCAACGTGAATCATCGCCTCAACGTTTTCGGCTATCTCCACCTGGGCGACCTGATGGGCGATGCCTACAAATCGTCCGGCACGGTCGGCATGCAGGACTTGGTGCTCGCCTTGCAGTGGGTGAGAGACAACATCGCGAATTTCGGCGGCGACCCCGGCAACGTAACCATCATGGGCCAGTCGGGCGGTGGTGCGAAAGTCTCGATTCTGATGTCGATGGACTCGGCGAAGGGACTATTCCACAAGGCGTCGATTCAGTCGGGTCCTGGCCTGATAGTCGGTCGCAGAGAGCCCGCCACCGCAGCCGCCAAAGCGCTCCTCGGGGAACTCGGCATCCAGCCCGGCGACATCAAGTCGCTCCAGGCAATGCCCGCCCAGACGATCATCGCCGCCGCCTTCGCGGCGGACGCGAAGAACAACGCCGGGCCGCGCGTACCCGGCATGCGCCGGCCCGGTGGTATTGGCTACATCCCGATCATCGATGGTGTCGCGATCACCCGCGATCCGTTCACGCCCGATGCGCCTGCGGTGTCGCGCGATGTACCGGTGCTGGTCGGCTACGTGAAGGACGAGGTCACCATCTTCACTGCGGGCGAGCCGTGGTTTGGAAAGATGACCGAAGCCGACCTCCAACAGCGCATCGCGATGCTCGGCCCCATGGGCAAGCCGCTGGTCGAGGCATGGCGCAAGATCAGACCCGACTACTCGCCGACCTACCTGTTCACTGCTGCAATGAGCTCGATGTTCGCGATGGGCGGATCGATCACACTGGCCGAGCGCAAGGCGGCGCAAGCTGGCGCGCCGGCATACATGTGGTATCTGACTTGGGAAACTCCGGTAGCAGGCGGGCTATTCAAGACCCCGCACACAATGGAGATTCCGTTCATGCTCGATTCCTACCGCCGGGTGCGCGCGTTTGCCGGTCCGGACCCCGGAGCCGCGCGGATGCAGCAGCAGATAGGGGGAGCGTGGGTCGCGTTTGCCCGCACCGGCAAGCCCGATTGTCCCGCAATTCCGCATTGGCCGCCCTACGATGCCGCCAAGCGGTCCACGATGGTGTTCGATCTTGAAAGCCAGGTCGTCAATGATCCGAATTCCGAGGTGCGAAAGATAATTCAGGGCGCGTGATACGTGCTTGACGCACGAATTGCGCGACCGTAGCCTTTCTGGCGATGCTCCCTACGAAACGAGTTGAGCCTTTCGCAGCAAAGCTGCACTTCATCCCTCGCGGGATACGCCCGGTTCAGGCGGCACTGATCAATGCGCAAAGGGATTACTTTTCGCACGCACCGGGATGGGTTCTGCTGACGACAACCGGGCGGCGAACCGGCTTGCCGCGTGAGACGCTCCTTCCGTGCGTCCGCAGCGACAATGATGTTTACCTGATCTCCACTTACGGCTGGCAGTCCGATTGGATCCGCAACCTGCGCAAGAACCCCAAGGTCAAAGTCACCTGCAATGGCGTGGTGGTCGCCGGGCACGCAAAGATGATCGAGGCTCTCGACCGGAAAACCCGAATTGTCGGCGAGCACCCATTCGTGCCCTTTGCTCCCTTCGAACTGGTTCACGCAGTCGCCCTGAATCCTGCGATGCGTCCGTTGCTTGTGGCTTTCCTGCGCCGCTGGGTCGCCTCACGCCCGATGGTCGTTGTGCGCACCTGAAGCGAGAACCCCAACAGTCTTAGAGGGACGCGATGGCATCGCAAGGCTCTGCCTGGTACGTGGACTTTTTTCGCGCCGACTACCTGAGCGTCTATGGCCACACGTTCACCGAAGAGCGCGCTGAAAAAGAAAGCGCCTTCGTCGCCGGCGCGCTCGAGCTCAAGCCGGGCGCATCGGTGCTCGATCTCTGCTGTGGCCAGGGGCGGCATTCGATCCAGTTGGCGAAACGTGGCTTGCGGGTAACCGCTCTCGATCTGAATCCCGAGTACCTGGAACTCGCCAACCAGGCGGCCAGGACGAGCAAGGTCACAATCGAGACGGTGGCCGCCGACATGCGCAAGATCCCGTTCGAAAACAACTTTGACGCGATCGTAAATATGTACTCCTCGTTCGGCTACCTCGAGTCCGAAGCCGAGGATTTGAAAGTCCTGGAATCGGCCGCCAAAGCGCTGAAAGCCGGCGGACGGATCCTGCTCGACATGCTGAACCGTGAGTGGGCGATCGATAACTATATCCAGAACGACTGGCATACCGGCGCGGACGGAACTTTGTACGTCGAGCGGCGCGACCTGGATCTCGCGACCAGCCGCATGCACGTGCATTTCATCGTCGTGGACCCGAAGGGAGGCCGCCGCGAGTCGATCGGGCATATCATCCGGCTCTACACGCTGACCGAGATGACCCGCGTCCTGGAACGCGTGGGGCTGCGCGTGACCGCGGTGTTCGGGGGATTCGACGGCGAGGCGTATGCGATAGGTACGCGGCGGATGATCATCGTCGCGCGGAAGTAGCGGCCAGCCGGGCCGTGATCGGGGGAAAAGCCGCGAAAATGCGCGGTTTTTTGGGTCAAAAGAATAGAGATGGCCGGGAAGCGATTTAAATTTCGCGCATTGTTGCCTTAGGTAGTCGTGCTTTGTATAGTCGCTGACTAACCAATCGGACAGGCCTTTGGGGTATGCTTAAAATATGGATGTGATGAAGACGCTTTTCCTGAATCCGCCCTCGTACGACGACTTCGACGGGGGAGCGGGCTCGCGCTACCAGGCGACGCGCGAGGTCTGGTCATTCTGGTACCCGACGTGGCTCGCTTATCCGGCGGGGATGATCCCGGGCGCACGCCTGCTCGACGCGCCGCCGCATAACTACACAGTCGAGATGACGGTCAACGAGGCAAAGAACTACGACCTGGTCGTGATTCACACCTCGACGCCGTCGCTGAGGATGGATGCGCGCACCGCGGAAGCAATCAAGGCGGCGAATCCGGATGCGATCATCGCGATGGTCGGCGGGCATCCGACGGCGCGGCCCGACGAAACGCTGAAACTGTCGCCGGCGATCGATATCGCGGCGCGCAAGGAATTCGACTACTCGATGCTGGAAGTGGCGCAGGGCCGCGACTGGAGCACGATCGCCGGAATCAGCTATCAGAAAAACGGCGGGCTGCATCACAATCCCGATCGTCCGGCGCTCACCGACGAAGAACTCGACAAGTTGCCGTTCGTCACCGAGGTATATGAAAAGAACCTCGACTACCTGAAGTACAACAGCCCGTACTGCCAATATCCGTACGTGTCGCTGTACACCGGGCGCGGATGCCCGGCGCGATGCACGTTCTGCCTGTGGCCGCAGGTCACGCAGGGGCATCGCTATCGCGTGCGGAGCCCGGAGAATGTGTACGAGGAAGTGGCGGCGATGAGGTCGAAGTTCCCGAAGATGAAGGAACTGTTCTTCGACGACGACACCTTCACCGCCGACCCGGCCCGCGCGCGCAAAATCGCGCAGCTGCTGAAGCCGCTGGGAATCACGTGGTCCACCAATTCACGCGCCAACGTCGACTATGAAACGCTGAAGATCATGAAGGACGGCGGGCTCAGGTTGTTCGTGGTCGGCTACGAGTCGGGCAACGCGCAGATTTTGAAGAATATCAAGAAGGGCGTCGGAATCGATCGCGCGCGGCGCTTCACCAAGGATTGTCACGAACTGGGGATCCTGATTCACGGGACTTTTATCCTGGGACTCCCCGGCGAGAACAAGGATACGATCGAGGAATCGATCCGGTTCGCGCGCGAGATGGACTGCGAGACGATCCAGGTGTCGCTCGCGTCGCCGTACCCGGGCACCGAGCTGTTCGACTACGTGACCAAGAACGGATTCCTGGCGGTCGATCCGCTGCTCGATGAATCCGGCTATCAGAAGTGCACGATCACCTATCCGGGCCTGACCAACGACGAGATTTACGGCGCGGTCGAGCGCTTTTACCGCAGCTTCTACTTCCGCCCGAAGTACATCTTCAAATCGGTCAAGAAGATGATGACGTCGATGGAAGAGACCAGGCGGATGCTGAACGAGGGGCGGCAGTTTCTTTCCACGATGCGCCAGCGGCGGCATCAGACGGCGCAGCAAGCGGTGGCCTGACGGCGAATTCCAGGCGCGAGTAAGGGGCCAGCGCAGGGTCCGCAGCAAGATGTCTGTGGCGCCATCTGTCGCACCGGGTCAAATTACCGCGCGGGAATCATTCGATGACAATCTGGATGGCTTTACCGGCTGCGGGCGTGTGCGTGTCGGTGCTCTACTACGCCGCCGCGACCGTCGCTGCGATCAAGTTTGCGCGGCGCACGACTTCTCCCCTGCTCCCGCTGCCCAAGATTCCACCGCGCGTGGCGGTGCTGAAGCCGCTGCATGGGACCAGCGATTCGCTGGCGGCCAACCTGGTCAGCTTTCTGGAAATCGCGTACCCGCGGGCCGACTTTTATTTTGGCGTCGAGAACTACGAGGATACGGCCGCCGAAGTTCCGGTCGCACTCCGCCAACGCTACCAGCACGCGAGCATCACGCTTGTCGTAGGCGAAGAGCCCGGCTGCAGCAATCACAAGATCGCGAAGCTGGTGAAGATGGCGGATCGGGCCGAGAAGGCCGAAGTATTCGTACTGAGCGACGCCGATGTATCCGTCGAGCGCGACTACCTCAAGCGGATTGTCGGCGAACTGATCTCCGACGATAAAATCGGCATCGTGACCTGCGCGTATCGGGCGCGCCCGGGCGGCTCGTTCGCCTCGCGGCTGGAGGCGCTCTATGTCAACACCGATTTTCTACCGCAGATTCTGCTCGCCGAAATGATCGAGCCGATGCATTATGCACTCGGCGCGACGATCGCCATCAAACGCCCGGTGCTGGAGGCCGCGGGCGGATTCCGCGCGGTCAAGGACATGCTCGCCGACGACTTCTACCTGGGCAACTTCACCAATGCGCAGGGCTACGAGATCAAGCTGTCCGATTCGCTGGTCACGTTGACCTGCGAGGAAAAGAACTTCGCTGAATTCTGGCATCATCAGCTCCGCTGGGCGCGCACCTACCGCACCGTGCGCCCGATCAGCATCGCGACAGTCCTGATACACGGCCCGTTCTGGGCGCTGATGGGGCTTGCGATCTCACGCGGCAGCGCCGCGGCCTTTGCGGCATTGGTGCTGGTAGTTGCGGCGCGGCTCGCGATGTCGGCGGTAATCGTCGGCCGCGTGCTCAAGATGCCCGAGATGCTGACCGAGCTGTGGATGGTTCCGATCAAGGACCTGATAATGACCGGGGTCTGGTTTGCCAGCCTGCTCAGCAACAAAGTGATGTGGGCCGGACGCCAGTTCAAGGTGATCCGAGGCGGCGCGATGCGCGAAGTGAAGAACTGAAGGCGGTGATCTTCTACCTGTCCATCGCGATCGTTGCCAGCGTGCTGATGGCGCTCGGCCTGCTGATGATGAAGAGCCGCTCGGCGCATCTGCCAATGGCGGCCGGCGCGAATACGATCGGCGCGATCGTCGCCTGGATTCGCGATCCCATGTGGATCGGCGGACTCGGCGTGCAGACCGCGGGCTGGGCGCTCTACGTGATTGCGGTGTCGAGGGCGCCGGTTTCGATGGTGGCGGTGATGATGCAGGGCGGGATCGCGCTGTTCGTAATCGCGTCGGTGGTGATTCTTGGCGAGCGCGCGAATCGGCGCGAATGGGTCGGCATCGGCGCGATCGTGCTCGGGATGCTGATGCTGACGCTGTCGCTTCAGGCCGGCGAGACCGAAGGTGCGTTCGAACCCGGAACGCTGTTGATGTTTTCCGCGCTGTTGACGGTCGCAGGGCTCGCGCCGATGGCCGTCGCACGGCTGAACGCCAGCGGCGCCGCGGCGGCGATTCTATCTGGTGTCGCGTTCGGCCTGGGAGGATTGTTCACCAAGGCGATGACCGAAGAGTTCACCGCCAGCGCCGCCGCTTCGCTCGCGCTTCGAATCGTATCGAATCCTTACGTGTACGGCCTGATCGTCGCCAACATCGTCGGGATTGTCCTGCTGCAGAACTCGTTTCATTCGGCGCGCGGGATAATAGCGATGCCGCTGTCGGGGGCACTGTCGAACATCGTACCGATCGCCGGCGGGATGATCGCGTTCGGCGAACGATTGCCGACGGGTTCGGTGCCCGCCGCGATGCGGATTGGCGCATTCGCATTGACGATCGCGGCGGGCGCACTGCTGGCTGGATCGCGCGCGCAGTCGTCAGAAGATCGGATCGTGACCCGGGCCGCGGTCGAGAACTAAAAAGCGAAAAACTAAAAGTTCGCTTTCGGCACTGGCAGGCCGGGCACGTCGGCGCGCGCGCGGAAAATCGTTCCCTTGCGACTTGGATCGTCGGTGTTGTCTGCGGTCACGACGTAGAGGTCCCGCAGGTCGCGGCCTGCGAAGACCAGGCTGGTCACCATCGTGGCCGGCAACTTGATTCGCTCGGCCACGGCGCCATCTTTCAGGAAATGGACGACCTCGCCGGCGCGGAAAGCCGCAACCCACACGCCGCCTTGCGCATCGACCGCCAGCCCATCGGGCAATCCCGCGGGCATCCTGGCAAAGACGCGCCGGTCCTTGACGCCGCGCTCGTGAGTAACGTCGTAAACCCACACCGCGCCGGTGGGGGAATCCGAATGATACAGGTGTTTTCGGTCGGGGCTGAGGCCGAGCCCGTTGCTGACCTCGATGCCGTCCCACAACTTCACCGCGCGACCGGGAGGATCGATGCGGAACAGGCTGCCCGGAATCGGCTGCTCGTTGCTCAGCGGATCGAAGTTGATGGTTCCGGTGTAAATGCTGCCGTGATCGTCGGTGGTAAGATCGTTCATGCCGACGGGCTTGCCTCCCCAAGCGACGAATAGATCGCGGCTGCGGCCGGTCTTCTCATCCCAATGAATCAGGCCGCGGCCGGTGAGCACGAGCCCGCCGCTGGCGTTGAAAATCATTCCGCCGACGCCCTTGCGCTTGGGAATCAGCGTTTCGACGTTGCCGCCGGGATTGCGCCGGTAAACGCCGCCGTTGGGAATGTCACTGAAGTAGAGACGGCCGAGATCATCGACGCGCGGCGCTTCGAGCAGGCCGTAGCCGCTCGCGAGCATCTCGAATTCCATCGCCCGGATCCTCCTTGCGCCCGTTTACCACGCTTCGCGGTGCGCGGCGAGGCCTGGCTATGAGCGGGCGCAGCGGTTCACCGTATCAGTCCGGAAGATCGACTCCCACCGGCTGCGTCAGGGGCGGGCGGTCCTGATCGGCAAGGCGCAGCCGGCGATGGCACAGGAAGATCAATACCGGCTGCAGAATTCGCGTCAGTAGCATGATCGCCAGCGCGCCTCCGATGACGACGATCGCCAGCGGCTGCTGCGTCTGAGCGCCGATTCGGGTCGAAATTGCCGCGGGCAGCAGGCCGAGCGCGTCAACCAGGTCGGTCATCATCGTGGCGCGCAGACGACGGTCGGACCCGGTGATGATCGACTCGACGAATGGATGCCCTTCCTCCCACAAGCGGCGGATGTAGAAGCTCAGCAGAATACCGTCCATCACGGCGATTCCGAAAATCGAAATGAAGCCCACGCCCGCCGACACGCTGAACGAGGTGCCGGTGATAATCAACGCGAGGACGCCGCCGAGACACGCCACCGGAATCTGCGCCATGATGATGAAGGTGTCGACCAGCGATTGCGTCGCGCCGTAGAGAACACCGGCGATGAGCAACAGCGCGAACGGCACGACGATCATGAGGCGGCGATTGGCGGCCTGAAGCTCGCCGTACTCGCCCGACCATTCGAGATGCACGCCTTCGGGAAGATGGACTTCCTTCGCGATTCGCCGCTTGGCCTCTTCGACGGTGCTCTGCAAATCGCGGTTACGGACGGAAAACCTGACCGGCACGTACCGTTGCAGAGCCTCACGGTAGATGAATGACGCGCCTTCGGCGGTCTCGATTTTGGAGATCTGGTCAAGCGGGATCTGACCGCCGGCCGGGAGGTTGACGCGGATCTGGCGGATCGCGTCGAGGCTCTGGCGGTACTGGGGCTTCCATCGCACGACCAGGTCGAAGCGCCGGTCGCCATCGAGCACTTGGGTGACGGCCTGGCCGCCAATCGCGGCCTGCACCACGGCGCCGACATCGCCGACGTTGAGTCCATAACGCGCGCAAGCGGCGCGGTCCGGGGTGATTTGCAGATTGGGCTGGCCCATCGAACGCAACACCACTCCATCAACGACTCCGGAAACCCCGCCCAGGGATTCCCTGATGTCGTTGGCGAGACGCTCGTCGGTCGCCAGGTCCGGTCCGAAAACCTTGATCGCATTTTCCCCGGCTTTTACCCCCGAGATCGCTTCGTCGATGTTGTCTTCGATATTTTGCGAGTAGCTGAAGCTCACGCCCGGAAACTGCCGTGTGAGTTTGTCGTCAATCTGCTTGACGAGTTTAGGTTTGTCGATCCCGGCGGGCCATTGGGTGTCGGGTTTGAGATCGACCGCGAATTCAATGTTGAAAAAACCCGTGGTCTCGGTGCCGTCGTCGGGGCGGCCGAGCTGCGACACAACCGAGGTGACCTCCGGGAAGCTCTTGAAGACGGCGCGCATCCGATTGCACAGCTTGGCGCCATGCTCGAGCGAGATCGTCAGCGGCATCGTCGCGTGCGCCCAGATGTTTCCTTCCTCAAGCTTGGGCAGAAACTGCCCGCCCAGCAGCGGAAACAGCGACAACACGCCGGCCACCAGCAGAACAACTACGGTCAACGTCAACCGCGGCCAACGCAGGATCCGGACAAACAGTCCGTGGTAGAACGCTGCGATTCCCAACCAGATGGGGTTGCGAACTGTTCGCATCCCCTTCGCGAAGAAATACGAAGTCAGCACCGGCGACAACGTGACTGCGAGCAGAATCGCGGTGGCCAGCGCGAACGCGTAGGTGTGCGACATCGGTGAGAAGATGGCGCCCTCGACCCCGCGCATCGTGAACAGCGGCAGGAATGCGATCACGAAAATGATCGTCGAGAACAACATCGGGCCGCCAACTTCCTGCGCGGCGGCCAGAATGCGAAGTCGATAACTCTCGGTCGAGTGCTCGGACGCGGTGAGGTGGCGCTCGATGTTTTCCATCACGATGACGGTGGTATCGATGATGATGCCGAAGTCGATCGCGCCCAGAGAAATGAGATTGGCGGGCGTGTCCGTCGCGTGCATCAGAGCGAACGCCCCGCATAGCGCAAGCGGGATGTTCACCGCGGCGATGATTGCGGCGCGCAGGTTGCCGAGAAAGAAAATCAGCACCAGAAAGACCAGCGCCATCCCGATGGTGAGATTTTCGATCACGGTGTGAAGCGTGGTCTCGACCAGTGTCGTGCGGTCGTAATACGGCACGACCTTGTAACCCTTGGGCAGGATGCCCGTGGTGTTGAGTTGGTGGACCTTGGCCTCGACGCCCTTGAGCGTTGCGAGCGTGTTGCCGTACTTGCGCATCAGGACGATGCCGGTGACGACCTCGTTCTGATTGTCCTTGCCGACGATTCCGAGCCGCGGCGCGTAGCCGATCTTTACCTCGGCGACGTTGGAAACCTTGATTGGGGTGGACTTGTTGGCGTTGAGCACGACGTTGCGAATGTCGTCGAGACCGCGGAAAAAGCCCAGCCCGCGGACGTCGAAAGCCTGCTCGCCGACGCTCATATAGTTGCCGCCGGAATTGGTGTTCGAGTTCTGCAACGCCGCGATCAACGTGGACAGCGGAACCTGGTAGTAGTTGAGCTTGAGCGGATCGACTTCGACCTGGAACTGCTTCGTCAATCCACCGAAACCCGAAACGTCCTCGACGCCCGGCACCGTGCGGATCTGCTTTTCGAGTACCCAGTCCTCGATTGTCTTCTCGTTAGTCAGATCGTGATCGGAACTCTCGACCGTGTAACGGTAGATTTCGCCGATGGGATTCTCGGGCGAAATTCCGGGCGTCACGCCCTGCGGCAGACTGAGAAACGACAGCCGATTGACGGTCTCGATGCGGTCCCAGTAGTAGTCACTGTCCCACGAGAAGTAGCAGCGAATGTCCGACAGTCCGTACAGCGAGATCGAGCGCATCGCCTCGAGATTGCGCATCCCGCCCAGGCCGTATTCGGTCGGCACCGTGACCAGCTTTTCAACTTCTTCGGCGCTGAGACCGCTGGGCAGCGTCAGCACTTCGATCAGCGGCTGAACCGGATCCGGATAGGCTTCGATATCCAGTTGCGAGAACGAAAAGGCGCCGGCCAGCAGCAGCATCAGCGCGATGCCTATTACGACTACCCGCTCGCGCAACGCCAGCGCCATCAACGATCGAATCATCGCTTAGCCAAAGATTACCGCTGCGACCGGCAATGCCGCCGGGTCTAGGAACTTTCCCCGTGAGCCTCGTGCCATAGCGCGTTCACCTGGAGGGTCTCGCCGCTGACCACGCGGTCGCCGGCCTTGAGCCCGGAGACCACGCGCGCGTAGCCGACGCGGCTCCACGACGCGATCGAGACCCTGCGATGCTCGAACGTGCCGGGGCTCACCTCGACGAATGCGTAATAGTTGTCGATGTCGAATACGAGGGCGTCCTGAGGGATTACCAGCGCCTGGCCGGGCCGCGTGACGATGGTCACCTTCGCAAGCATCTGCGGTTTGAGCCTGGCGCCGGGATTTTTCACTTCGCAGCGGATTTGCAGCGTGTGCGTGGCGGGATCGATATTCGGACTGATGCGCGCGATCACGCCCTTGAACACTTCATCGGGAAAAGCGGTCGTTACCGCCGACAACTGCTGGCCGACGCGCACGCGTGCGAGATCGTCCTCGTAGATATCACCGGTGATCCAGACGTCGTCGAGCGTGCCGAGCGAGAAAAGCACGTCGCCCGGATTGACGGCGGCCCCGCGCTGCACCTTGTTATCGACGACGGTGCCGCTGATCGGCGCGCGCATCCAGACAATAGGATCGGGCGCCTTGATGGCCTGGATGTCGGCATCGCTCATCCCGAGAAACTGCAGTTTGCGTTTGGCGGCCAGCAATAGAGTGCCGGCAAAATCCGACGAAGCCCCAACGCCGGGCGCCGCCAGTAGAATTGAAGACTCGTGAGCCTGGAGATACTCGGCTTGCGCGGTCATGAAGTCGGGGCTGTAGAGCGCGACGATTTTTTCGCCGCGATGAACGTTGTCCCACAGCGAGACGCGCGTTTGCTCGATTCGCCCCTGCACGCGCGAAACGATCGTGGAGACACTGCGATCGTCGTAGGTGATCTGTCCGGATGTTTCCAGCAGGCCCGGCAGCTCGACGTTGCGCACCTCCTCCATCGCCAGACCGGGAACCTCGTTGGCATTGAACTGGATCAGCTCAACGCCCTGCTGCCGAACCAGTCGGACCGCGGGGGTCGCTTCAGGGACCGCGGCGGCGCTACCGGCCGAATCGCTGTGGCATCCAGCGGCCGAAATTGCGGCGCCGAGGGCGGCCGCCAGCGCGGCGAGCGCGATGGGGTTGAAATTGCGCCGGCTCATTGATGCAACGGCGCTCCGATCGCCTGCTCCAGCGCCACTTCTCCGGCAAAGAACTGATTGGCGTTCTGAAGGTACGTGAGGCGCGACGCGTAATCGCTTTGTAAGGCCGAGGACAATGTAAGGAAGTCGACTTTGCCCGACTGATAAGCGACCAATGCCACTTTGAAGTCCTGGTCGGCCAGGGGAATCAGCCGCCCGCTGTATACTTGGGCCGACTCGTAGGCGAATTGCGCGGACTGGAACAATTGCGTGACGGTTGCCTCGGTTTGGCTTAGGACGGAATTCATGCTGTAACGAGCGGCCTGCAACGAATGTTGCGCCGACCTTACGTCCTCGCGCTGATGGATCCAGAAAAATACTGGCATATTGAATCCAATCGAAAACGTGTGCGCCTGCGTAACGCCGGGCAGAGGCCGGGCGCCGGATTGCAGAATATAATCAAACTCGTATCCGACCGTATAGTTCGGCAGATATTCCATCTCAGCGAGTGTCACCGCCGTGGTTGAATTTTTCTCCGTTAGCGCGGCTGCGAGTATCTCCTGGCGCGCGTGCGTTGCGGTGTCGACTGCTTTATCCAGCTTGATCTCCAGCGGTTTCAGCTCGATCTTCTGGTCAAGGTCCAACGGCGCGGCCGGTTTCCGATAGAGCAGTTGATTCAGTCCCGCTCGGTCGTTCAAACGGTTGGTTTGGTACTGGCGTTGCTGCAACTGAGCCTGCTCGAGAGCTAGCTCGGCACCGATGAAATCGGATTGTTGCGCCTGACCCCCCGTGTATTGGGCCTGGGTTACGTTAACGACCTGTTTCAAGTTGCCGATATTCTCGCCGTTGATTGCAATCAGCCCCTCATCCAGCACTACCTGGTAATATGCGGTCTCAACGCCGGCTCGCAGGTCGCGCACCGCCGCCTCATACCTCAAACGCGCAATCTCGGCGGTCCGCCTTGATTCATCCGCCTGTAGAAACGCTTCTCCCGGAAACTGGAAAGTTTCGCTGAATGCATGGGCGTGCAGCGCCGCGTTGAAATCTTTGCTGCTATCCACATTCGAGTAGGTGAAGGTCGGATCCGCGGGAGCATAGTTCTGCAGAACCTGATGCTGTGCGGCCTCCCACTGCGCATACACCGCACGAACCTGGGGATTCGATTCTACTGCGATTTCCACCAGATCATTGGCCTTAAGCCCGACCTCGCCGCGCGCCGGCATAACGGCTGCGATCAGCAACGCGATCGCAAGCATCAACGCACCGCCAATCTTTATCGTTGGCATCGCAACTCCTCGATCAACATCGTCCATGGCAATACGTCGCCGGCGCGGAAAGGTTCCATCGCCGTGGCCCAAATCGGTTACCTCAGCCACCTCAGGGCTGCAATCGACACTCAATTAAACCGGTTTGAATCGACGACCGAAAGCACCCCTTCGGATCGCATAACGCAGCCGTCGAAGGCTGGTGGGCGCCCCTTCGGCCAGCGTCAGTTGCCGGCGACTTTGGCTTTTGCGGCCGCGGCACTCTGCATCGATCGCAGGTACATCACGACCCGCCAGCGCTGCTCGGGGGGCATTTCTTCAGCGTAGGAGGGACTCGACAGGGCGCCGTCGCGAATCACGCCGTAGATATAGCCGTCGGGACGATCCTTGATGGCGCCAACGAGCAGACTTTTCGGCGGCTTTTTCAGGATGTGCGCGACGGGACCGTTACCCTGCGCGGATTCTCCGTGACACGGCGCGCAGTAAGCATTGAACTGCTCTTTGCCCTTGGCGAGATTTTCCGGCGTCGCCTGCAAGGGATTGTGCATCTTGATCGCCGCCTGCTCGAGGCTCATCGGCGGTTCTCCGCCATGAACGGGAATTGTGTCGGCCGGAGTGACGCGCGGCGCCTCGGCGAACGGCTGAATTTCCGGCCCGCGGTACATGTCGATACTCCACGGGAAGCAAGTCGCCGGCGCCGGGATCGCCGCGATCGCAATCGCAACCATCAATCCCCCAGCGCGAATCACCCTGGCGGGCAGACCAATCACGTCTTTGAAAATCTCCCGGCTCTGCTTCTTTACGACAATCACCCCGAGCATACCCGCCTTCTCATGCGGAAGGCAAAAGTAGCGCACTACCTGGCGCTGGCCAGTGGCTGGCTGGAGAACCCCAGACCTCGAGCGCCGGCGTCCACGGTGACCCGCGAACTGTCGCGAATCTCACCCGCGAGCAATTTCCGCCCCAGCGCCGTCTCGAGCTCGCGCTGGATAAGCCGTTTCAGCGGACGCGCCCCGTACGAGGGATCGTAACCATGCTCGGCCAGATAATCGCGCGCTTTGTCGGTCAATTCGAGCTCGATCTTGCGCTCCTCGAGCCGCGCGCGCAGCCGCACCAGTTGGACGTCGACTATTTGGCGCAGCTCTTCGCGGGTCAGAGGATGGAACACGACGACCTCGTCAACGCGGTTGAGAAACTCGGGCCTGAAGCTCTGACGCAAGACCTCGAGCGCCTGCCCCTTCATCTTCTCGTAGTCCTGTCCCTTGAAGCCGAGAATAATCTGGCTGGCGATATTCGACGTCATGATCACAACGGTGTTGCGGAAATCGACCGTGCGTCCGTGACCGTCGGTAAGCCGGCCGTCGTCGAGCAATTGCAGCAGCACGTTGAACACGTCGGCGTGCGCTTTTTCGATCTCGTCAAACAGGATTACCGAGTACGGACGGCGCCGCACGGCTTCCGTCAGTTGCCCGCCCTCATCGAAGCCGACATAGCCCGGAGGCGCGCCGACCAGCCGCGAGACGGTGTGCTTCTCCATGTACTCGGACATGTCGATTCGGATCATCGCCGCTTCGCTGTCGAACAGGAACTCGGCCAGTGCGCGCGCGAGTTCGGTCTTGCCCACGCCGGTGGGGCCGAGAAAAATGAAGGACCCGATCGGGCGGTTGGGATCCTTGAGTCCCGAGCGGGCGCGAATTACGGCGTCGGAGACGGCGATCACCGCTTCGTCCTGGCCGATCACGCGTTTGTGCAGATGCTGCTCGAGATGCGCGAGCTTCTGCACCTCGCCTTCGAGCAGCCGCGAGACTGGAATTTTGGTCCATCGCGCGACGACTTCGGCGATATCGTCCTCGTCCACTTCTTCCTTGATCAATCGCTTGCCGCCGGAGTGCTTCTCGATCAGCTTCTGCTCTTCGGCGCCGAGTTCCTTCTCGAGCGACGCGAGCTTGCCGTACTGCAGCTCGGCGACCTTGTTGAGGTCGTACTCGCGCTTGGCTCTTTCGATCGCAAGTCTGGTTTGTTCGATCTCGGCTTTAATTTTCGCGAGTTTCTCGAGGCCGCCTGTTTCGGTTTCCCACTGCGCCTGCAGGCCCGCGCGCTTTTCCTTGATCTCGGCCAGCTCCTTCTCGAGTTTCTGCAGCCGATCGCGCGAGGACTGATCGGTCTCGCGCTTGAGCGCCTCGCGCTCGATTTCCAGCTGCATCATGCGCCGATTGACCTCGTCGATCTCGACCGGCATCGATTCCTTCTCGGTGCGCAGCTTGGCCGCCGCTTCATCCATCAGGTCGATTGCCTTGTCGGGCAGGAATCGATCGGTGATGTAGCGTTTCGACAGCACCGCGGCCGTCACCAGCGCGGCGTCCTTGATTCGAATTCCGTGATGGACCTCGTAGCGTTCCTTCAGCCCGCGCAGAATCGAGATGGTGTCCTCGACGCTCGGCTCCTCGACCACCACCGGCTGAAAGCGCCGCTCCAGCGCGGCGTCTTTCTCGATATACTTGCGATACTCGTCGAGTGTGGTCGCGCCGATGCAATGCAGTTCGCCGCGCGCCAGCATGGGCTTGAGCAGGTTCGACGCATCCATCGCGCCTTCAGCCGCGCCCGCGCCGACGACGGTATGCAACTCGTCGATGAACAGAATTATCTCGCCCGCAGCCTCCTGCACTTCCTTCAACACGGCTTTCAGGCGTTCTTCGAACTCGCCGCGGAATTTGGCGCCCGCTATCAGCGCTCCCATGTCGAGCGCAACCAGCTTGCGATTCTTGAGGCCCTCGGGCACGTCGCCCGCAACGATTCGCCGCGCGAGACCCTCGACAATCGCGGTCTTGCCGACCCCCGGCTCGCCGATCAGCACCGGGTTGTTCTTGGTGCGGCGCGAGAGGACCTGGATTACGCGTCGAATTTCCTCGTCGCGTCCTATCACCGGATCGATCTTGCCGGCCGACGCGAGCTTGGTCAGGTCGCGGCCGTATTTTTCCAGCGACTGGTAGGTCGCCTCGGGGTTCGACGAGGTGACGCGCTGGTTGCCGCGGACCTTCTTGAGCACGGCCATCAGCTTGTCGTGCGTCAACCCTGCTTCGCGCAGGATTTTCGAAGCGGCGCCGGGCTCATCGAGCATCGCGATCAACACGTGCTCGACCGAAACGTACTCGTCCTTGAGCTTGCCCGCCTCCTGCTCTGCGCGCGCCAGCACCCGTCCCAGGCGCTGGGTCGCGTAAACTTGCCCGCTGTCAGAGCCGCCGCCGGTTACTTGCGGAATTTTGGCGAGTTCAGCGCCGAGCTTGCGGCGGATCGCGTCGCGATCGGCGCCCGTCAGCTTCACGATCGAGGACGCCAGCCCTTCGTCATCTTCGAGCAGCGACGCTATCAAATGCTCGACGTCGACGGCCTGGTTATGCGCGGTGAGCGCGGCGTTTTGCGCGCGCCCAAGCGCCTCCTGGAGTTTTTCGGTGAATCGGTTGGCGTTCATTTGATGGTCGGTTTTCCCTGCTGACTAAACTAACCACTTTCCCAAATTTGGCAAAACGAAATTCACCATCGGCCGCCGCGGTGACATCCGCAATCTGTCTCCGGGCGATTTCCGCAGAACAGGAGAAATTTTGCGGCGAGATGCTACGCAGACCCGCGCCCGGCCGCGAGACTCGCAGTCGAGCGCATTGAGCCGCAGGCTTTTTCTGACGGCAACGGGCTAGATATTCACAATGGGCGCTGCGGTCCCGCGCACGGTGCGGCGATTCGCGCGCACGCGGCGCGTGGCCGCGGGCGCCGGCTCGAACGCGGGATGCAGGCTGGATTCGCGCGGAGCGTCGGCGGCGTTGGCTGGTTTCCGGGCAGCGATAAGGATATGGCGCCGCCCCTGGCGAATCAGCAAGCCTCGCTCAGTCATTTCGGTTAGAAGCTTGCTGACCATCGGGCGTGAACTGCCAATCATCTCGGCGAGTTCTTCCTGCGCCAGTTCGGGCAGCAGCACCGTTCCGCGCGAGTCGGGTACACCGAATCGCTTCGCCAGCTCGTCCAGAACAATCTCGAGCCGTTGGCGCAGCGACATTCCCAAAAACGTCATGTAGCGGTAAGCGACCGACGACCACATCGAATTGATCGCCTCGGCGATCCGGAGCAGCGCCTCCGGCTCGAGGCCCTTGAGCACTTCGGAGATCTGATGACGCGTGAACAGCGCAACGCAGCAGTTGGTCACTGCCGTTGCCCCGAACAGCTGCGAACGGCCGCCGTCCGCGCCGGCAAAATCGGCATATCCAAACAGGTCGCCGGGACCGGCGAGCTCGACCAACACCGGGTTGCTGCCGGGACGCGAGCTATGAACCTTGACCAGGCCGGCCAGCACGGCAAAGACGACGTCGGCCGGCGAGCCCATCGAGAACAGCTCCGCGCCCTTGGGATAGCGCACCAGCATGTGCCGCTCGAGCAGTGCGGCCGCCGCCGGGCGCGCAACTCCGATCGATGAGAGCTTGGATAGCAGCTTTTCCTGCGCCTGCGCCGAGACCTGAAGCTTCATAGGCATCTCTCTTGCCATTGCGCCGCATGACGGCCGGTATGTAATTAAACCCTACAAACTGTTAGCTCGAATGCGCGCCTCGGTCAAGCGCAGACGAAATACCGCCAATAATTTGTCGCAGGCGCTCAGCCGCCGGCGATCGTCATCTCGGCTATCTTGATCGTCGGCGCGACCGTGGATGAGCGCCAGTTGAGGTCGTTGCCGATCATTTCGACGCCGGCCATCATGTCTTTCAGGTTGCCCGCGATGGTGATTTCATTCACCGGATAGGCGAGTTCGCCGTTCTCAATCCATATTCCGCCCGCGCCCCGCGAATAGTCCCCGGTGACCATGTTCACGCCGAAACCTATCGTCTCGGTCAGGTACAGTCCCTGCTTCACCGAGCCGATTATCTGCGCGGGCGTGTAGCTGCCGGGCTCCAGGTACAGATTGGTGGCCGAGACGCCGGGAGCCTCACCCACCGAACGCGCGGCGTTGCCCGTGGGCGCCAGACCGAGCTTGCGCGCCGAATAGCAGTCGAGCAGGTAGGTCGCGAGCACGCCCTTGTCCACCACGTTCTTGCGCGAGGTCGGCAGGCCCTCGCCGTCGAACGGCTTGGAGCCGAGACCGCCGGGGATCAGCGCGTCGTCAACGATAGTAACGCCGGCGGCGGCAATCGATTTGCCCAACTGTCCCACCAGAAACGACGCCCCCTTATACAATGAGGGCCCCGAAGCGGCGCCGACGATCGATCTAATCAATCCGGCGGCCATGTCGGGATCGAAGACGATCGGCGCGCGCGTAGTCTTGATCTTGCGCGCTCCGAGCCGGCGGATCGCCCGCCTGGCGGCGGTTATTCCGACCGACTCCGCATCTTCGAGTTTTCCCAGGCGGCGGTTCGACGTGTACCAGAATCCCTGTTGCATCGCGTCGCCATCTTGCGCGATCGGCTGCACCACAAGGGTGTACGAGGTGCCGGAATACTCGCCGGAAAAGCCCTGGCTGTTGGCGAACAGAATCTGGCCGCGGCCGGAGCTGAATTCGGCGCCCTCGGAGTTCTTCATGCGCGGATCGAATTTCAGCGCCGCGTTCTCGGCGGTGCGCGCGATCTCCAGCGCACGATCCGCGGTCACTATTCCGCTGTCGGGATCCGCGAGCCGAAGCTCGGGCAATGACTTCGGATGCATCGAAGGGTCGGGCAATCCCGCCCACGGATCGGCGGCCGACAGCCGCGCAAGCTCGACCGTGTTCGCGATGAAGCCGCCCAGTGAATCGCGCTCCAGTTCGGCCGTCGATGAGGTCGCGGAAGACTGTCCGCAAAATACGCGCAGACCCAGCCGCCGCTCGCGCGAACTCTTGAGTTTCTCGACTTCGCCCAGGCGCACGCCGGCCGAAAGAGACTCCGCGGTCACGCACAGAACCTCCGCCGCGCTGGCGCCCTTGCGCCTGGCCTCGTCGAGCGCCCAATTGGCGAGTTCAATATCAACCGCCGCCATCAGATTATTCTCACTGTCATTCCAATTGTCAGGCGCGCGTGCCGCCGACCGTGATGCCGTCGATTCGAATCGTCGGCAGTCCCACGCCCACCGGCACCGATTGGCCGTCCTTGCCGCAAGTCCCGACCCCGGCGTCGAGCGTGAGGTTGTTGCCGACCATCGAGACCCGGGTCAGCACGTCGGGACCATTGCCGATAAGCGTGGCGCCCTTCACCGGCCGCGTCACCTGGCCGTCCTCGATCAGGTAAGCCTCGCTCGCGGAGAAAACAAATTTGCCGTTGGTAATATCGACCTGTCCGCCGCCGAAGCTGACCGCATAGAGGCCGTTCTTGACCGACTTGATTATTTCCTCGGGCGTGGATTCGCCGCCCAGCATGAAGGTGTTGGTCATTCGCGGCATTGGCGAATGCGCAAAGCTCTCGCGCCGTCCGTTGCCGGTGGGCGCCATCTTCATGAGCCGCGCGTTCATCCGATCCTGCAGATAGCCGCGCAGGATTCCCTTTTCGATCAGCACCGTGCGCGAAGTGGGGGTGCCTTCGTCGTCAACGTTCAGGCTGCCGCGGCGATTCGGGATGGTGCCGTCGTCGATCACCGTGCAAAGTTCGCTCGCGACTTTCTGGCCGATTCGATTCGCAAATGCGGACACGCCCTTGCGGTTGAAGTCGCCTTCCAGCCCGTGGCCAATCGCTTCGTGCAGCAAAATTCCGGGCCATCCCGGGCCGAGCACGACGATCATCTCGCCCGCGGGCGCATCGACGGCGTCGAGATTCACGATCGCCTGGCGCGCCGCTTCGAGCGCGTACTCGCGCCAACGGTCATTTTCGATGAAGTAGTTCCACTCGACGCGCCCGCCGCCGCCGTAGGAGCCCATCTGGCGACCCTTGCCGTCGTCGGCGATCACGGTGACGTTGAGCCGGCACAGCGGCTGCACGTCCGCGGCGACCTGCCCGTCGCTGTTCACGACCATCACGATCTTCCGCTCGCACGCAAACGACGCCATCACGTTCTTCACCCGCGGATCGCAGCCGCGCACCACGCGATCGATCTCGCTCAGCAGCCGCGCCCGCTCCTGCACCGGAACCTCGAGCGGGGTGCTGTCTAGATCGTACAGCGCATGCCGCGCGACCGGAGTACCGACCTGCACCGCGGCGGGGGTCGTGCCGCGCTGATCGGCGATCGCGCGGGCGGCCTCCGCCGCAAGCCGCATCCTGTCGATCGTGACTTCGTCCGAATAAGCGTAGCCGGTGCGGTCCTCGGCGCACACGCGCACACCGACGCCGTGGCTCACGCTCTTGCTGGTGTGATTGACCATCGATTCCTCGAGCCCGAGGCCCTCGGCGCTGCGGTACTCGAAGTAGAGATCGGCGTAGTCGGCCTTGCGTTCGAGCGCGGCGCCGAGGATTCGCTCGAGCGCGCCGTGATTCATGCCGAATCGGTTCAGGAAAAATTTGTCGGGAGCAACGAGTTCGTTGGACATTAAATTTGCCGCCTGTAAATCAAGTTTATCAAAGCGCGCAGCCGCCAAGAAGCTCGCTTGCTCGAAGCCGCGCAAACCATCGGCTCGACGATAGCGAAGCGGCCTCGAAACGGGTTACGATTCGCCGATGGCGACGGCAACGCGGGATACACTGGCGCTTATCGATCGGCTGATGCTCGAAATTATCGCGCAGCAGGAGCGCAAGGTCCTCGCGATGGCGCGCGCGATTCATCCCGGGCTCACCCCGGAGGACATCCGCAACCCGAACGATTTTGCCGACTTGATGGCAAGCGGCGAGTGGAACTTCGAGGACGGAATCCTGGCCGGGCTCAAGAGCGCGCACATGGCGATCCGCGCGAAGCTGCTGGAGAGCATCGAGTAAGAACTCGAAAAAGTTCCACCAGCAGGGCCACAGGAAAAAAGAAAAGGCACGAAGAGATTTTCTTCGTGCCTGTGCGTCTGTGGCCGCGACGTTCCAGCTGGATTAGCCTGCCGCCGCCGCCCGACGCGGTCTCTCGGCGGCAGCGCCCTCTTTCTTCGCCGCCGAGCGCTTGCGCGGCTTCTTCGACTTGGTCTGCTCTTCGTTGCCGGTGAACTCGATGACCGACAGCATGGCGGCATCACCGCGGCGATGACCGAACTTGATCACCCGCGTATAGCCGCCGTTGCGATCTTTGAAGCGCGGCGCGATCTCATCGAACAGCTTCTTGACCGCCTCATGCGACTGCATGAACGCAAACGCGCGCCGTCGCGCAGCGAGATCGTTCTGCTTGCCGAGCGTGACCATCCGGTCGGCGATGCGCCGCAGTTCCTTGGCCTTGGGATCGGTCGTCTTGATTCGCTCATGACGAATCAGCGCGAGCACCATATTCTTGAACAACGCCTTGCGATGCGCTGAGGTGCGATTGAGCTTGCGGCCCGAGTTGAGATGACGCATCAGTTACTCCAAACCGCTATGCCGTTTCGCGGCGTTCTTGCTCTGCCCACATGCGGTCGAGCTCGCCGCGCGGCGGCAGGTTCTCCAGCCGCATCCCCAGCGATAGCCCCATGTCGGCCAGGACTTCCTTGATCTCGTTGAGGGACTTGCGTCCGAAGTTCTTGATCTTGAGCATGTCCTGCTCGGTGCGCTGCACCAGCTCACCGATATATTTGATGTCGGCGTTCTGAAGACCGTTGAATGCGCGCACCGAAATCGGCAGCCCTTCGACCGGCCGATAGAGCAGCTCGCTCATCGTGGGATGGGCCTCGCCGCCCTCGGCCGTGCCGGCGGCTGCTGCGGTCTCTTCCTCGACGCCCGCGAAAATCGTCATCTGATCGCGCATCACGCGCGCCGCGTAGGTCAGCGCCTCGCGCGGGTTGATCGAGCCGTCGGTCCAAATCTCGAGCGCGAGCCGGTCGTAGTCGGTGCGCTGGCCAACGCGCGCGTTGGTCACGGTGAAGTTGACCTTGCGAATCGGCGAGAAGATCGCGTCGAGCCGAATCGTCCCGATTGGCTCCTCGTCTTCGGTGCGCTCGCCGGGGACGTAGCCGCGGCCGCGCTTGATGACGAGTTCCATGTCGAGTTCGGCGCCCTTGTCGAGCGACGCGATATGCTTGTCGGGGGTCAGGATTTCCAGGCTCGGGCCGCCGGTGATATCGCGCGCGGTCACCTGCGCCTCGCCCTTGACCTTGAGCGTCGCGGTAATCTGCTCGCCTTCATGCAGGCGCAAGCGGACTTCCTTGAGGTTGAGGACGATGTCGGTCACGTCCTCTTTGACTCCGGCCAGAGTCGAAAACTCGTGAAGAACGTTTTTGATCCTGACTGCTGTAATCGCGTAGCCGGGCAGCGTGGACAGCAGGATGCGCCGCAGCGCGTTGCCAACGGTGATTCCGTAGCCGCGTTCGAGCGGTTCCGCGGAAAATTTTCCGTAGGAAGGAGTGACTTCCTTCTCGTCGAACTCGACCGCCTTGGGTTTGATCAGATCTCGCCAGTCATTCTGCATAGTCTGTGCTCTTTTTTCCGATGGATTTCCCGCGCCCACACAGGTCCACCACGGACCGGGACGCCGATCGGTATGCCTCCGCCCTATCTGGAGTAATGCTCGACGATCAGCTTCTCGCTGATCGGCATTGTCAGTTCAGCGCGCGCCGGCAGCGACCGGAGCGAGCCGCGGAATTGTTCGCGCTCGAGTGCCATCCACGGCGGGACGCCGCGGCGCTGCGCCATCTCGATTGCCTCAACGATCACCTTCTTGGTGCGGCTCGCCTCGGCCACGCTGATTACACTGCCAACCTCGACCAGGGTCGAGGGAATCGTGACTTTTTTGCCGTTGACGTGAATATGCCCGTGGCGAACCACCTGGCGCGCCTGCGCCAGCGAACTGGCGAAGCCGAGACGATAGACCACGTTGTCGAGCCGGCGCTCGAGCAGCACCAGCAGGTTCTCGCCGGTAATTCCGTCCATCCGCTCGGCCATTTCGAAGTAGGCCGCGAACTGCGTTTCCATCAATCCGTAGATGCGCTTAACCTTCTGCTTTTCCCGCAGCCGAATCGCGAATTCCGAAAAACGGGTGCGCGCCTGGCCGTGCGCTCCGGGCGGATAATTGCGCCGCTCGATCGCGCACTTGTCGCTGTAGCATCGCTCTCCCTTGAGGAAGAGTTTCAGTCCTTCGCGCCGGCACAGCCGGCATACCGGACCCAGATTCCTTGCCATCTTCGATTACGCCTTCTTCACTCGCGTGTATTTCAGTTCAGACTCTGCGCCGCTTCGGAGGACGGCATCCGTTGTGCGGAATCGGCGTCACGTCCTTGATCGAGATGACGCCCAGCCCCGTCGCTTGCAGCGCGCGCACTGCCGATTCGCGTCCACCGCCCGGGCCTTTGACGTGAACGACCACCGCGCGCATCCCGACTTCCGAGCACTTGCGCGCGCACGCCTCCGCCGCCATCTGCGCCGCAAACGGCGTGCCCTTGCGCGAGCCCTTGAAGCCTACGGAGCCGGCGCTCGCCCATGCGATCACGGTTCCCTGCTGATCGGTGATCGTCACGATCGTGTTGTTGAAGGTCGCGTGCACATGCGCGACGCCCTCGGGCACGTTGCGGCGCACCTTCTTGCGCCGCGGCGCAGGTACAGGTGCTCCAGCAGCGGGGGCAGCGGCGGCCTTCTTTTCGGGTGCGGCTTTCGTCTCTTTGATTTCTTCAGCCATTTATTCCAATTGCTCTCGTCATGATGCTTGCTATGTCGCGCGCGCCCCTTGCGTTAGCCCTTGGGCGGCGCCTGCTTCTTGCCCGCGACCACTTTGCGCGGACCCTTGCGCGTACGCGCGTTGGTATGCGTGCGTTGCCCGCGCACCGGAAGTCCGCGACGATGCCGAATCCCGCGGTAGCATCCCAGATCCATCAAGCGCTTGATCGACTGCTGAAAGTCGCGGCGCAGATCGCCTTCGACCTCGAAGTCGGTGTCGATCACCTGGCGGATATGGACCTGCTGGTCTGCCGAGAGGTCGTCGGTCCTGATTGCGGGATCGACCTTGGCGGCGGCGAGAATTTTCAGCGCGCTCGGCCGGCCTATTCCGTAGATATAGGTCAGCGCGATATCCATCCGCTTGTTCTTGGGCAGTTCAACTCCAGCTATGCGTGCCATCGCGAAACCCTTCCTAGCCCTGACGCTGCTTGTGGCGCGGGTTCGAGCACAGGACGCGCACGACGCCTTCGCGGCGCACGACCTTGCAGTTCTTGCAAATCTTTTTAACCGACGCTCGGACTTTCATACTTTGCCAATCTCTATCCGGGGCGCCCGCTAGCGCATCCGGTACGTAATCCGGCCGCGGGTCAGGTCGTAAGGCGACAACTCAACCGTGACCTTGTCGCCGGCCAGGATCTTTATGTAATGCATCCTCATTTTGCCCGAGATATGAGCCAATACCTTGTGCCCATTGTCGAGCGTCACCCTGAACACCGCATTGGGGAGCGCTTCCTGAACCGTCCCCTGTACTTCGATCGCGTCGCCCTTAGACATTTTCGAGCTCGCTTAAGATTTCCGGCCCGTTGGAGGTAATCGCGATGGAGTGTTCGAAGTGGGCAGATAGTTTACCGTCCGCCGTGACCGCAGTCCAGCCATCGGAAAGGATCTCCAAATCGGGGCTTCCCTCGTTAACCATCGGCTCAATCGCCAGCGCCATGCCCTCGCGCAGCCGCGGATTAGGCATCCCGGGACGGAAATAGTTGGGCACCTGCGGATCCTCATGGAGCCGGCGGCCGATTCCATGTCCGGCAAAGTCGGTGACGACCGAAAACCCCGCCCGCTCGACCGTATCCTGCACCGCGCGGGCAATATCGCTGATACGATTTCCCGCGCGAGCCTGCGCGATTCCCGCGTAGAGCGACTCGCGCGTCACCCGCAGCAGCTTCGTCACCCGCTCCGGCACCGGGCCGACCGCGACCGTGCGCGCCGAGTCGCCGTAGAAGCCCTGGTACACGACGCCGAAATCGAGCCCGACGATGTCGCCGGCCTTCAATTTGCGGCTGGACGGGATGCCGTGGACGATCTCGCTGTTAACCGACACGCACAGGCACTTGGGATAAACGACGTCGCCCGGTTTGTAACCCTTGAAGGCAGGCTCGGCGCCTTTTTTGTAGGTCAGCTCCTCGGCCAGCTTGTCCAGTTCCTCGGTCGTGACTCCGGGGCGCACGGCCGCGGCCAGCGCCTCGAGGATCTCGGCGACGATTTGGTTCGCCTGGCGCATCACGGCAATCTCGGCTGGGGTTTTGATAGTAATCATGATCGCGCGTGGCCCACGCCTGCCCCGGCCTGACTCAGCGCCGGCAGCGGGTCGAGCGCGGCCAGAATTCGCTTCTCGACCTGGTCGGGGCGCCCCACTCCGTCAACCTTGGCAAGCAGCCCGAGCCGCCCGTAATGATCGAGCAGCGGTTGCGTCGCCGCGTGATAGACCTTGATCCGTTCGCGCACGGTCTGCTCGGCGTCGTCGTCGCGCTGATAGAGTTCGCCGCCGCACTTGTCGCAGACGCCGGCTTTGGCCGGCGGCTCGAAGACCACGTGATACATGGTCGCGCAATTCCGGCAGGTGCGCCGTCCTGAAATCCGTTTCACGACCTCTTCGTCCGGCACCATCACCGCAACAACTTTGTCCAGCTTCAGCCCCGCGCGCTCGAGTCCCGCCGCCAGCCTCTCGGCTTGCACTACGTTGCGCGGGAATCCGTCGAGGATAAACCCGCCGCGGGCGTCTTTTTTTTGCAGCCGCTCCGCGATCAGCTTCAGCACCAACTCGTCGGGGACCAACTGCCCGCGCTCCATGTAGCCGGCCGCCTCGCGGCCAGGCTCCGAGTCTTCGCGCACGGCGGCGCGCAACAGATCGCCGCTGGCAATTTGCGGGATGCCCCACAGCGCAGCGAGCGCCTGCGCTTGCGTACCCTTGCCCGCACCCGGCGGGCCCAGCAGCACGAGCCGCACGAGCCTAGGCGCCCCTCTTGGTCTTGACCCGTCCGCGGCGCATGAAGCCTTCGTAGTTGCGGGTCAGCAGATGGGTTTCGATTTGCGCAACCGTGTCCAGCGCCACGCCCACGACGATCAGCAACGCGGTGCCGCCGAAGAAAAACGGCACGTTGAAGCGCGCGATCAGAATCGTCGGCAGCACGCACACGGCGCTGACATAGACCGCGCCGCCGAGCGTGATGCGCGACAGCACGCGATCGATATAGTCGGCGGTGAACCGTCCGGGCCGGATGCCCGGGATAAAGCCGCCGTATTTTTTCAGATTGTCGGCGACGTCCACCGGATTAAATGTGACCGAGGTGTAGAAGTAACAGAAGAAGACGATCAGCGCGACGTAAACCAGGTCGTAATAGAAGCCGCCCGGCGTCAGGTAGCTCGAGTACGGTTTCAGAAATGGAACGAAGGTGGCCAGCGTCGCCGGGAACACCAGCAGCGCCGACGCAAAGATAGGCGGAATGACACCCGAGGTGTTGATCTTCAGCGGCAGATGCGAACTCTGACCGCCGTAAACGCGGCGTCCGACCACTCGGCGCGCATACTGAATCGGGATGCGCCGCTGCGCCGTCTCGATATAGACGATACCGGCGATCACCCCGATTGCGACGGCGAGGATGAAGATGAGCAAGAAGATGCTCATTTCGCCCTCGCGCACGAACTGCGCCGTGGTGCCGATCGCGCTGGGCAGGCGCGCCACGATTCCCGCCATGATGATCAGCGAGATGCCGTTGCCGATTCCGCGCTCGGTAATCTGCTCGCCGATCCACATCAGGAACATGGTGCCCGCGGTGACGGTGAGCACCGTCATCACGATGAACCCCGGTCCGGGATTGTAAACGATGCTGCCGCCGCCGGGCGCCTGAATCTTTTCGAGCGAGAACGCGATCATGGTGCCCTGGAACAGCGCCAGAGCCACCGTGCCGTAGCGCGTGTACTGGGTTATCTTGCGGCGACCCGCCTCGCCTTCCTTGTAGAGCTCGTCGAGATAGGGCGACGCGATTTTCAGCAGGTCCAGGACGATGGCGACCGAGATGTAGGGCATGATGCCGAGCGCCAGGACCGAGAAGCGCTCGAGCGCGCCGCCCGAAAACAGGTTGACCCATCCGAACAGCGTGCCGCTGGCCGCGTCGAAGAACGACGCGAGCGCCTGGCCGTCGATGCCGGGGGTGGGCACGGCGACGCCGATGCGGTACACGGCCAGCATCAGAGCCGTGAACACCAGCCGTCGGCGCAACTCCGGGATGCGCGAGGCGTTTGAAAACCCGTCCAGCATCTAGCTTTTGGTGGCCGTTACCAGCTCCGCGACGCCGCCCGCGGCGGCGATTTTGTCCAGCGCGCTTTTCGAGAACGCATCGGCGCGCACTTTGATCTTACTCTTCAGATCGCCGTCGCCTAAAACCTTGACCTTGCGCCCGGCGGGAATCAGTCCGCGCGCGGCGAGCGCGGCGGCATCGATGGTGACGCCGGCGGCGAAATCGCCCAGCCGCGACAGGTTCACAATCGCGAATTCGTCGCGGCGCGCCTGGGCCCTCAGCGTCCGTCGAAAACCCTGCTTGGGCAAGCGCCGTTGCAGCGGCATCTGGCCGCCTTCGTAACTCGGCGGCGTGTTGCCGTGCGAGCGCGCGCCCAGTCCCTTATGGCCGCGGCCCGAGGTCTTGCCGTGGCCGGAGCCGATTCCCCTGCCGACGCGGCGTTTGCGATGGGTCGAGCCGGGAGACGGTTTTAAATCCTTCAAATCCATGACTGAGCCTAATCCTTGAGCTCGACCACCAGGTGCTTCAGACGCTTGACCATCCCTTCGACCGCGGCGCTGCGCTTGAGCTCGCGCACGCTGCCGACCTTGCCCAGGCCCAGCCCCTTGACCGTCTCGCGCACGCGCCGATTGGTGCTGATCGGACTGCCGACGAGTTTCACGCGAATTTTATCGGACATTGTAAACCTCGCCCGTGGGCACGGGTAGCCAGTATCTCCCTGACCGGAGAGTTTTGAGTAACCGGATATTCGTGCTGAAGCGATACGCGCCGGCGCGCGAGATCCTTCGCTGCGCTCAGGATGACACAAGAAAAGCGAGCGGCGCTCGTGTCATTCTGAGCGGAAGCTGCTGTAGCGAAGAATCTCGACGGACGCGCCGGCGTTCGGCGCTGGTTACGCAAAGCTCCCCTACCAGGGAGAGGAGACAGAAGGAACGAGTTATGCAACGGTCTCTCGATCACGGTAAACCTCGATCACGCGGCCGCTTCGGGATGATTCGGGGTGCGTCCGCGAAGCCGATTAATATCCTGCATGCTGCGCAGTTCGCCCAGCGCCTCGAGCGTCGCTCTCACCAGGTTGTTAGCATTCGACGAGCCCAGCCGCTTGGTCAAAATATTGCGGATTCCCGCCAGTTCGAGCACCGCGCGCACGCCGCCCGCCGCGATCACTCCGGTGCCCTCGGCGGCCGGCCGCAGCACGACGCGGCCGGCGCCGAAACGTCCGACCACTTCGTGGGGAATCGTACCGTCCTGAATCGGCACGCGGACCAGGCTTTTCTTGGCGCGATCGACGCCCTTGCGAATCGCCTCGGGCACTTCGTTGGCCTTGCCCAAGCCGAATCCGACCAGGCCGTTATGATCGCCTGCGACCACCAGCGCGCTGAAGCTGAAGCGCCGTCCACCCTTGACGACCTTGGCGACGCGGTTGATATGCACGACCTTTTCTTTGATCTCGAGGCCCTGCGGATCGATTCGCTGCGTGACAGCGCTTTCTCTTAGCGTTCGTTGCCTGCCGTTCAAAATTTTAACCCCGCTTCGCGCGCCGCATCGGCCAGCGCCTTGACGCGGCCGTGATAGAGAAATCCGTTTCGGTCGAAGACGACGCTCGAAATTCCGCTCTGAAGGCATCGCTCGGCAATCGCCTTGCCCACGGCCTTGGCGGCGGCGAGGTTGCGCTTGCTCTTGAGTCCCTCGCGCACGCCGGCGGTTTCGGTCGAAGCCGCGGCGAGCGTACGTCCGCTCTGGTCGGAGATAACCTGGACGTAAATATGATGCAGCGAGCGGAAGACCGAGAGCCGCGGGCGCTGGTCATTGCCGACCGCCTTGCGCCGCACCCGGTTGCGGCGCAGCATGCGTTTTTCCGATCGTTCTACAGCCATAATCGCAACCAACCTTTATGCCCAACTAAACCTTTACGCCGAGGTGGAGCCCGCCGCGGCCTTGCCAGCCTTGCGGCGAATCGTCTCGGTCGCGTACTTGATTCCCTTGCCCTTGTACGGTTCGGGCGGCCTGAGTTCGCGAATCTGCGCCGCGACCGTGCCGAGCAACTGACGGTCGGCGCTCTCGAGGGTAACAGTCACCTGTTTCTCGACCTTGGCGGTGACGCCGGGCGGAAGCTGATAGACGATCGGATGCGAATAGCCGAGCGTCAAATTGACTTGCTGGCCTTTGGCTTCGGCACGGTAGCCGACGCCGTTTATCTCGAGCACGCGGGTAAAGCCCTTGCCGACGCCCTCGACCATGTTGGCGACCAGCTTGCGCATGAGACCATGGATGGCGCGCTGCTGGCTGGTATCGCCGGGGCGCTTCACGACGATTTCCGAGTCCTTGATCTCGGCGGTGAAGCCGGGATGAAGCTTGAGCTCGAGCTTGCCCTTGGGGCCCTCGACTTTGAGCGTGGCGCCGGCGAGCGAGGCCTTGACGCTCTTATCGAGATGAATCGGCAGTCTTCCTATCCGCGACATCGCTGATCACCAAACCCTGCAGAGGATTTCGCCGCCGACTTTTCTGCGCCGCGCCTCGCGTCCGGTCATCACGCCAAGCGGGGTCGATACGATTTGCACGCCCATCGCGCCCCGCACCTTGCCGATCTCCGCGGCGCCGGCGTAGCGCCGATGGCTCGGCTTGCTGATGCGGTCGATGCCGCGGATCACGGATTCGCGCGTCGGCGAGTAACGAAGCTTGAGCGCCAGCATCTTCTTGGGCGTTTCACCGCCGACTTCGACGCCGCCGAGGAAACCTTCGGCCATCAGCACGCGGCAAATTGCCTCGCGCAGGCGGGAATGGGGAATCGTGAGTTCATTGTACCGCGCGCGCATCGCGTTGCGGATTCGGGTAAGCAGTTCTGCAATCGGATCGGTCTGCGACATGATTGGTCTCTCTTACCAGCTCGCCTTGATCACGCCGGGCAACTTGCCGTCGAGCGCGAGTTTGCGCAGGCATAGGCGGCACATTTTGAAGCGCCGATAGTACGCGCGCGCGCGACCGCATAGCGGGCAGCGGTTGTACTGGCGCACTTTGAATTTTTGTTTGCGGGTTGCCTTAACCCGCAGGCACGTTTTCGCCATTGAACTATCCCTTATGCTCCCTGCTCCGGCGCCGGCGCGGCGGCGGCGGCCTTTGCGGCGGCGGCGGCGGCGTGAGCCTGGGCCGCGGCGGCGGCCTTGGCCGCTTCCGCCTCGCGCTCTGCGGCCCCGCGCAACGGCATCCCGAGCGCGCGCAGCAGAGTCAGTCCCTCGAAGTCACTGCGCGCCGTGGTCGTGATCGAAATTGTCAGTCCCTTCACCTTGTCGACCTTGTCGAGGTTGAGTTCGGGGAAAATCGTATGTTCCTTGAGCCCGAGCGAGTAGTTGCCGCGGCCGTCGAAGGCCTTGTCGCTGACGCCGCGGAAGTCGCGCACGCGCGGCAGCGAGATATTCACCAGCCGGTCGAAAAACTCCCACATTTTTTCGCGCCGCAGCGTTACCATCACGCCAATCGGCATCCCCTGGCGGAGCTTGAAGTTCGAAATCGCCTTGCGCGCGCGGGTCAGCACCGGCTTTTGCCCGGCGATCACCTTGAGCTCTTCGAGCGCGGAGTCGAGAATCTTGACGTTGTCGCGCGCTTCCTGGAGGGCCATGTTAATCGTGATCTTCTCAAGCCGCGGCACCCGCATCCTGTTGTCGATTTTCAGCTCGCGCATCAGGGCCGGCGCGATCTCATTTTCGAAGCGAACGCGCAGGCGGGCGGGCAGCTTGGGCTCGGGCGGCAGCGGCGCGGCAGCGGCGGACTTGGCTTCTTCAGCCGCCTGCTTCTGAGAAGCCTGGCGGGCCTTGCCTTCGCGCTTGGCCTTGGCCGCCTGATCGGACTTGGCGGTCTGCTCGGCCTTGGCGGCCTGCTCGGCCTTGTCGGGCTTTTCTTTTTTGTCGGCCATCAGTCGTTACCAATCACTTCGCCGCAGCGGCGGCAGACCCGGCTCTTGGCGCCGTCATCGGCCAGCTTGAGTCCGACCCTGACCGGAGCGTTGCAGCGATCGCAAAAAATCATGACGTTCGAGATGGCGATGGGCGCTTCCTTCTCGACGATACCGCCGGGGCTCTGCGCACCGCGCGGCTTGCTGTGACGCTTGACGATATTGAGGCGCTCGACGATGACGCGTCCGCGCTCGGGCAGCACGCGCATCACCTTGCCGGTCTTGCCCCGGTCGCGGCCGGTGACGACCATCACGGTGTCATTCTTCTTGATTTTGTATTTCGCCGACGCCATCACAGCACCTCCGGCGCGAGCGAGATAATCTTGAGAAATTTTTTCGCGCGCAGCTCGCGGGCCACCGGGCCAAAGATGCGGGTGCCGAGGGGTTCGTGATCCTTGTCGAGCAGCACGGCGGAGTTGCCGTCAAAGCGGATGTAACTGCCGTCGTCGCGGCTGATTTCCTTGGCGGTTCGCACGATAACCGCGCGCGACACGTCGCCCTTTTTGACCTTGGCGTTGGGAATGGCCTCTTTGACCGCGACCACGATGACGTCGCCGACCGAGGCGTAACGGCGCTTGGAGCCGCCGAGCACCTTGATGCACATCACTTTGCGGGCGCCCGAGTTATCGGCGACATCCAGAACGGTTTGTACCTGTACCATCGCGCCCTACCCCGCGGCCTTTTTGAGCACGCGGCTGATGCGCCAGCGCTTGTTCCTGGAGAGCGGCCGCGACTCGATAATCTGCACGCGATCGCCTTCCTTGCACTCGCCGCGTTCGTCGTGCGCCATGAAGCGGGTGCTGCGACGCACGCGCTTGCCGTAGAGGGGATGCTCGACCATGCGGTCCACCCTGACCACCACGGTCTTGGTCATCTTGGCGGACACGACAGTGCCCTCGCGCCGTTTAATTCTTTCCCGCATTGGCTACCTTCTTGTCCGCCGCGGCCGCGCCGCGCGCCTTCTCGCCGAGCAAAGTCATGATGAGCGCCAGCTCGCGGCGCGCGCGCCGATAGCCGGCGTGATTATCCAGCTGATTGGTGCGCAGCTTGAGCCGGAGGCGAAAAATTTCCTCGCGCGACTCGCGCTCCTTGACGCGCAAATCCGGCGCCGTCATCTGCCTTAGTTCATCAAGCTCCAAGGCCGCCCTCCTCGCGCTGGACCATAATTGTTTTGATCGGCAGCTTGTGCGCCGCCAGCCGCATCGCTTCTTTTGCGGTGGCGTAATCGACGCCTTCCATCTCGAACAGAATCCTGCCGGGCCTGACGCACGCGACCCATCCCTCGGGCGAGCCCTTGCCCTTACCCATGCGGGTCTCGGCGGGTTTCTTGGTGAAGGGTTTGTCGGGGAAGACGCGAATCCAGACGCGGCCGCCGCGCTTGATATGGCGGGTCAGCGCGATACGAGCGGCTTCGAGCGCGCGGGTATCGATGCGGCAAGTCTCGAGCGACTTGAGTCCGTAGTCGCCGAAGGCGAGCGTGAGACCGCGCGACTCGGCGCCGCGGACGCGGCCCTTCATCATTTTGCGCCATTTAACTTTTTTTGGTGCGAGCATCTTACCTGGTCAATTCGCCTGCGCAGGCGCGCCTGCGCGTTTTGCGTCCGCATCCTTGCGGGTGAGGACTTCGCCGCGGAAAATCCAGACCTTCACGCCGATCTGGCCGTAGGTCGTGCGCGCTTCGGCAAATCCGTAAGCCACGTCCGCGCGCAGCGTCTGCAGGGGCACGCGGCCCTCGCGGTACCATTCCTGACGCGCAATTTCCGCGCCGCCCAGGCGTCCGGCGACGTGGACCTTGACGCCCTGCGCGCCCATCCGCATCGCGCGCGTGACGGCTTCTTTCATCGCGCGGCGAAAGGCGACGCGGCGCTCGAGCTGGAGCGCGATATTCTCGGCGACCAGCTGGGGGTCGAGGTCGGGGCGGCGCACCTCGTGGATATTGATAAACGAGTCGCGCCCTTTCATCAGCTTCTGGATATCGATCTTGAGCTTGTCGATTTCGGCGCCCTTCTTGCCGATGACGATGCCGGGGCGCGCGGTGTAGATATTTATTTTGGCCTTGTTGGCCATCCGCTCGATTTCAATCCGCGAGATGCCGGCGTGGTAGAGCCGCTTTTTGATAAAATCGCGCAGCTTCAAATCCTCGTGCAGCAATTTGGCGTAGTCGTGGCTGGCGTACCATCTGGAGTCCCAGCTTTCGATGATGCCGAGGCGAAATCCGCGCGGATGTACTTTCTGTCCCATCGAAGACCTCAGGACGCCCGCTCGTCCACGATTACCGTGAGATGGCTGGTGCGTTTGTGGATTGGCGTCGCGTGCATATGGGCGCGCATGAGCGATCGCTTCCAGGTCGGCCCGGTGTCGGCGGTCGCGCGTTTTACGAACAACTTGTCCTCGTCCACGTTCTGCTGATCGCGCGCGTTGGCGATTGCGGCAAGCAGAGTTTTAGAGACGAACCTGGCCGCCTTCTTGGGCGTGAACTCGAGAATCGACAGCGCGTGATCGACTTTCTTGCCCGCGATCAACTCGCACACCAGCTTGAGCTTGCGCGGCGAGATTCTGATGAAGCGGGTTCGCGATACGGATTCCATGACTGTTACAACTTCCCCGCTTACGCCTTGGCCGCAGCCGGAGGCGGTGCGGCGGGAGCGGCGGCGGCGGCCGGCTTCACTTCGCCCTTGCGATCGCCGGCATGACCGTGGAAGGTCCGGGTCGGCGCGAATTCGCCGAGCTTGTGGCCGACCATGTTCTCGGTGCAGTACACGGGGATGAACTTGTGCCCGTTGTGGACGGCGAACGTCAGCGCGATCATGTCGGGCGTTATCATCGAGCGTCGCGACCAGGTCTTGATGATTCGCTTGTCGCCCGAGGCGGACGCGGCGGTAACTTTTTTGAGCAGATGCCCGTCAACGAAAGGACCTTTTTTGAGTGACCTGGCCATAACGATTAATGCTTCCCGCGCGGCCGGCGGCTGACGATCAGATTGTCCGACGGCTGCTTCTTGCGCGTCTTGTATCCTTTGGCGGGCTGTCCCCACGGCGACTGGGGATGGTTGCCCTTCGACTTGCCCTCGCCACCGCCGTGCGGATGGTCAACCGGGTTCATCGCGACTCCACGCACATGACCGCGCTTGCCGAGCCATCGCGAGCGTCCGGCCTTGCCGATAGAAATATTTTCGTGGTCGAGATTGCCGACCTGGCCGATGGTGGCGCGGCAATCGGCCTGCACCATCCGCTGCTCGCCCGAGGGCAGCTTGAGCAGCGCCATCTTGCCCTCTTTCGCCATCAACTGAGCCTGCACACCCGCGCCGCGCGCGAGCTTGGCGCCGGCTCCCGGTTTCATCTCGATGGCATGAACGATGGTGCCGAGCGGGATGTTCTTGAGCATGAGCGCGTTGCCCGGCTTGATGTCGGCGGTCGCGCCCGACTCGACTTTGGCGCCGACCTTGAGCCCGTCGGGCGCCAGGATGTAGGTCTTGACCCCGTCGGCATAGTGGAGCAGCGCGATATTGGCGGAGCGATTGGGATCGTATTCAAGCGCGAAGACGACGGCCGAAATACCGTCGCGATTGCGCTTGAAATCGATCAGGCGAAGGCGGCGCTTGTGTCCGCCGCCGCGATGACGCGAGGTCATGCGGCCGCGATTGTTGCGTCCGCCGGTGCGCTGGAGCGGGACCAGCAGGCTTTTCTCGGGCTCTTTTTTGCTGAGCTCGGAGAAATCCGCTATCTGCATGAAGCGCTGACCGGGAGTGCGCGGATTTAATTGTATGACTGCCATTCTTCTATTCTCAGTATCTATTCTTTCTCGTTACGAGCTCTCGTTCCGGTATCGCGCTCCGCCGCTTACAGGCCTTCGAAGAATTCGATCTTGTCGCCTTGCTTCAGGGTTACGTAGGCCTTCTTCCAATCCATCTGGCGGCCCTTGATTGCGCCCTTTTTGCGTTCCTTGCCCATGAAGTTCGAAGTGCGGACCTTGAGCACGGTGACCTTGAACAGTTGCTCGACGGCCTCGCGAATTTTGTCCTTGCTCGCCCCGGGGCGCACGCGGAACAGCACCTGGCCGGCCTTTTCGCTGGCCATGGTGCCCTTCTCGGTGATGATGGGCGCGAGAATCAGGCTCTCGGGGCTGCTCATTTCGCTTCTCCGGCAAATCGGGCTTCGATCGCCTTGGCGGTCCGGCTGGTCATCACGAGTTCCCGGTGATTGAGCACGTCATAAACGTTAAGCCCTTCAAGCGCGAGCACCTTGTGCGCGGCGAGGTTGCGCGCGGCGAGAAAAAACTTGCCATCGCCTTCGCCCATCACTATCAGCGCGTGCTCGAGGCCGAGCTTGTCGAGCGCGGCCTTGGCGGCTTTGGTTTTCGGCTCGGACAGATCGAGCGACTCGATGACGAACAGCTTGCCGTTGCGGGCGCGATCGGAAATCGCGAGGCAGAGCGCTGCGCGCCACGCCTTTTTCGGCATCTTGTACGAATAGTCGCGCGGCTGCGGGCCGAAGATGGTTCCGCCGTGACGCCATATCGGCGATCGCGTCGATCCAGCGCGCGCGCGTCCGGTTCCCTTCTGCCGCCACGGCTTGCGGCCGCCGCCGGAGATAAGCCCCTTGGTCTTGGTGGACGCGGTTCCGGAGCGGCGATTGGCAAGCTGCATCCGGACCGCCTCGTGCAGCAGCGACAGATCGCCGTCGCGGCCGAAAACTGCGCCGGCGACTTCGAGCTCGCCGATTTTTTCATGGGCGGCCGAGTACAGCGGCAGCTTGACCGGCGATAGCTTTTCTTTCCGCTCAGGCATTGGCCACCTTCACATTGGCGCGGCGGCGCGGGCGGGCCGCGTGATGGACGACGAGCAAAGCGCCGTCGGGTCCGGGCACCGCGCCCGAGACGACGACTGCGTTGTCGCCGGCAAGTATCTCGAGCACTTCGAGATTTAGGATCGAGGCGGTCTCATTGCCCATCTGCCCCGCCATCCTCATCCCCTTGCGCACGCGCCCGGGGTACGAGCGGTTGCCGATCGATCCGCCGTGGCGGAAATACTCGTGGGTGCCGTGGGAGCCGGGGAAGCCGGAGAAATGGTGGCGCTTGATGACGCCGGCGTAGCCGTGGCCCTTGGAGACGCCGGTTATATCGACCTGATCGCCGACCTTGAACACGTCGGCAGCCGCGATGGGCTGTCCGAGCTTCAACTCGCCCTCGCCGCGGCGTTCGAACTCGCCGGATTTGATTCCGGCGGCGATGTTGGCCTTGGCGAAATGGCCGCGTTCGCCGCCGGTCACGCGGTTGAGCTTTTTTTTGCCGAAGGTGACCTGCACGGCTTCGTAACCGTCAGTCGCCGCGGTTTTCAACTGGGAGACGGTGCATGGGCCAAGCGTCAGCACGGTGGCGGCGCACACGCGTCCGGCGGCGTCGGTCATCTGGGTCATTCCGATTTTTTTTCCAATCAATCCGGTCAGCATCGGCCCTACTCGAGCTTGATTTCGACGTCCACGCCCGCGGCCAGATCGAGCTTGCCCAGCGCGTCGATGGTCTGCTGGGTCGGCTCGAGGACGTCGAGCAGACGTTTATGAGTACGAATTTCAAAATGCTCGCGCGACTTTTTGTCCACGTGCGGCGAGCGGTTGACGGTGAAGCGCTCGATGCGGGTGGGCAGCGGAATCGGACCGGCCACGCGGCCGCCGGTGCGGCGGATGGTGTCCACGATTTCGCGAACCGACTGATCGAGCAGGCGGTAGTCGTACGCCTTGAGGCGTATGCGTATCTTGTCGTTCATCTGGGAATACCGCGCCCGATTCGTTAAGCGCTCCGCTCCATCTCCACTCGATTGCGCACCATTGTTCGGTGTCCGTTACTTCAAAATCTTCGAAACGACGCCGGCGCCGACGGTGCGGCCACCCTCGCGGATGGCGAAGCGCAGCCCTTCGTCCATCGCGACCGGCGTGATCAGCTCGCCAAGAATTTTAATGTTGTCGCCCGGCATCACCATCTCGGTGCCCTCGGGCAGCGTGAGCACTCCGGTTACGTCGGTGGTGCGGAAATAGAACTGCGGGCGATAGCCGGTGAAGAACGGAGTGTGGCGGCCGCCCTCGTCCTTGGTCAGGATGTACGCCGACGCCTCGAAGTTGGTGTGCGGGGTGATCGAGCCGGGCTTGGCGAGCACCTGTCCGCGCTCGACGTCTTCGCGCTTTAGCCCGCGCAGCAGGACGCCGATATTGTCGCCGGCCTGGCCCTCGTCGAGCAGCTTGCGGAACATCTCGACGCCGGTGACGACGGTCTTTTGGGTGTCCCTGAAGCCGACGATTTCGACTTCCTCGCCGACCTTCACCTTGCCCTTCTCGACGCGGCCGGTGACGACGGTGCCGCGGCCGGAGATCGAGAACACGTCTTCGACCGGCATCAGGAAGGGCTTTTCGGTCTCGCGCTTGGGCTGCGGGATGAAGTTGTCCACCGCATCCATGAGATCGAGAATCGGCTTGCAGTTGGGGCAGTCGGCCTTGCCGCATCCGCAGTTGAGCGCGTTGAGCGCGCTGCCGCGAATGACGGGCACGTCGTCGCCCTTGTAATTGTACTTGGTGAGCAGGTCGCGGACTTCGAGCTCGACCAAGTCGAGCAACTCGGGGTCGTCAACCATGTCAACCTTGTTCATGAAGACGACGATCGACGGCACGCCGACCTGGTAGGCGAGCAGGATATGCTCGCGCGTCTGCGGCATCGGGCCGTCGTTGGCGCCGACCACCAGAATTGCGCCGTCCATCTGCGCGGCCCCGGTGATCATGTTCTTGATGTAGTCGGCGTGTCCGGGGCAATCGACGTGCGCGTAGTGGCGCTTGAGCGTCTCGTACTCGACGTGGGCGATGGAAATCGTGATGCCGCGCTCTTTCTCTTCGGGCGCCTTGTCGATCTGATCGAAGGCGGTGAAGGTGGCGAGCTTCTTTGACGCGAGGACCTTGGTAATCGCGGCGGTTAAAGTGGTCTTGCCGTGATCGATATGACCAATGGTGCCGACGTTCGCGTGCGGCTTGGTGCGTTCAAATTTAGCCTTGCCCATGATGTAACCTCCGATTGAGCGCGTTGCTCACGAGTCGTTATGCACGCGCGCGCGAATCGCCTCCTTCGGCGTTGCGCGCCGTCAACTCTTCAAAAATATTTCGCGGCACGGGTTCGTACGCGCCGAACTGCATGGTGTAAGTTGCGCGGCCCTGGGTCATCGAGCGCAGCCGGGTGGCGTAACCGAACATGGTGGCGAGCGGGACGCGGGCCTCGATGACCTGCGCGCCGGCGCGATTTTCCATGTCGAGAATCTTGCCGCGCCGCCCGCTGAGATCGCCAATCACCTCGCCCATGAACTCCTGCGGGGTGACGGCCTCGACCTCCATTATCGGTTCGAGCAAAATCGGCTCGGCTCTTTCGCAAGCTTCCTTGAACGCCATCGAGCCGGCGATTTTAAACGCGAGCTCCGACGAGTCCACATCGTGGGACTTGCCGTCGATCACGATGGCCTTGATATCGACCATCGGATAGCCCGCGAGCACCCCGTTCTCCATCGCCTCTCTGACCCCGTCTTCGATCGACGGAATGAAATTGCGCGGAATCGATCCGCCCTTGGTGCCGTCCTCGAACTCGAAGCCAAGGCCCTTGGCGAGCGGCTCGATTCTCAGCTCGACCACGGCGTACTGTCCGTGACCGCCGCTCTGGCGGACCAGCTTGCCCTCGGCTTCAGCCGCGCGCTTGACCGTTTCCCGGTATGCGACCTGCGGCTTGCCGATATTCGCGTCGACTTTGAATTCGCGCAGCATCCGATCGACGATGATCTCGAGGTGCAGCTCGCCCATCCCCGAAATCAGGGTCTGCGAAGTTTCCTTGTTGACGCTGACTCTGAAGGACGGATCCTCTTTGGCGAGCTTCTGGAGCGCCTCGCCGAGTTTTTCCTGGTCGGCCTTGGTCTTGGGCTCGATTGCGATCTGGATGACCGGCTCGGGGAACTCGATCGATTCCAATATTATTGGATGCGCCGGATCGCATAGCGTGTCGCCGGTGGTCGTGTCGCGAAGCCCGACTGCGCAAATGTCGCCGGCGTAAACCTCGGTGATATCCTCGCGCTTGTTCGCGTGCATCTTGAGCATCCGGCCGATTCGTTCGCGCTTGCCACGCGTCGCATTGAGCAGCGACGAGCCGCTTTCCAGCGTGCCCGAATAAACCCGAATGAAGGTGAGCGTCCCCATGTGCTGGTCGTTCATAATCTTGAACGCAAGCGCGGAGAACGGCGCGTCGTCGCGCGGCCATCGCTCTTCGATCTTGTCGCCGGCCTTGCCGACGACGGGTGGCAGGTCCAGCGGCGAGGGCAGGTAGTCAACGACCGCGTCGAGCATCGGCTGCACGCCCTTGTTGCGGAACGCGGAGCCGAGAATCACCGGGGTGACCGCCATCTTGAGCGTGGCGGCGCGAATCGCGGTGCGAATCTGGCCGGGCTCGGGCGCCTTGCCCTCGAGGTAAAGCTCCATGATGTGCTCGTCGTGATCGGCGAGCGTTTCGACCAGCTTGTCGCGGTATCCGGCGGCCTGCTCTTCCAAATCGGCCGGGATGTCGGTGACGCGAAACTCCGCGCCGAGCCGATCCTCGTCCCAAATCAGCGCCTTGCGATCGATCAGATCGACCAGCCCGGTGAACTTTTCCTCGGCGCCGATCGGCAGATGCAACAGCAGCGGCGTGGCCTTGAGCTTGTCGCGCATCTCCTGCACGACGCGCTCGAACTCCGCGCCGACGCGGTCCATCTTGTTGATAAATGCAATTCGCGGCACGCGGTACTTGTCGGCCTGGCGCCAGACGGTTTCCGACTGCGGCTCGACCCCGCCGACCGCGCAGAACACCGCGACCGCGCCGTCGAGCACGCGCAGCGAGCGCTCGACCTCGATGGTGAAATCGACGTGTCCGGGCGTGTCGATAATATTGATGCGGTTGTCGCGCCAGAAACAGGTGGTCGCCGCCGACGTGATCGTGATGCCGCGCTCCTGCTCCTGCACCATCCAGTCCATCGTCGCGGTGCCTTCGTGCACCTCGCCGATCTTGTAATTGATGCCGGTATAGAACAGCACGCGCTCGGTGGTGGTGGTCTTGCCGGCATCGATGTGCGCCATGATGCCGATATTGCGCACCCGTTCTATTGGTGTCTGACGAGCCATCTAAAAAAACTCGGTGATTACCAGCGATAGTGGGCGAACGCCTTGTTGGCGTCGGCCATTCGATGTGTGTCTTCGCGCTTCTTGACCCCGCCGCCGCGATTGGCGGCGGCGTCGAGGATTTCGGCGGCCAGCCGCTCTTCCATCGACTTTTCGCCGCGCGCGCGCGCCGCCGCAACCAGCCATCGCATCGCCAGCGAATTGCGCCGCACCGGGCGCACCTCGCTCGGCACCTGGTAGTTGGCGCCGCCGACCCGGCGCGAGCGAACCTCGACCGCCGGACGAACATTGTCGAGCGCGCGTTTGAAAACGACCAGGCCGTCTTCCTTCGAGCGCTCCGCGACGAGATCCAGCGCGTGATAGAAGATCTGCTCGGCGAGCGACTTCTTGCCGCGTTCCATCACCACGTTCATGAACTTGGCGACGGTGCGGTCGTGATACTTGGGGTCCGCCGGAATTTCGCGGACGCGAATTTGTCCTTTGCGCGACATATAACTCTACTTGGGTTTCTTCGATCCGTACTTGGAACGGCCCTTGCGCCGCTCCTGTACGCCGATCGAGTCGAGGGTGCCGCGAATCACGTGATAGCGAACGCCGGGCAGATCGCGCACGCGACCGCCGCGAATCAGCACCACGGAATGCTCCTGCAGGTTGTGTCCGACGCCCGGGATATAGGTATTCACCTCGATCCCGTTGGACAGCCGCACGCGCGCGACCTTGCGCAGCGCGGAGTTGGGCTTCTTGGGCGTAGTCGTCTTCACCTGCGTGCACACGCCGCGCTTCTGAGGCGAGCCTTCGAGCGCGCGCGCCTTAACCTTGAAGCGTTTTTTCACGCGCGCCTGTCGGATCAACTGGTTTATTGTCGGCACGTTATAATTCTCGTTCTCTTTCGTTTCGAGCAGCGTATCCACTGGAGGTTCGCCGACTCCCGGAGCCGCTCGGCGCTCGCATCGCGCCGGCCCGGTACGCCGGATTGCCTCTCGTGGGACGCGGTTTTCAAACAAACCCCCCAAGGACACTTATGCCCTTGGGGGAAACATCATTATGTACGGGACCAGACCCGCCGTGTCAATCTCCGCCGGGTGCGGGCGCGGCAGCCAACTCCGGTTTTCCCGCATCTTCTTCGACCGCGGCGCCTTCGACCTTGACCACCATCCGGTTGTACAAGTTCATGCCGGTGCCGGCTGGAATCAAGCGTCCCATGATCACGTTTTCTTTCAGTCCGACCAGCCTGTCAACCTTGCCGTTGATCGCCGACTCGGTGAGCACGCGCGTGGTTTCCTGGAACGATGCCGCCGAGATGAAACTCTCGGTGGAGAGCGACGCCTTGGTGATTCCGAGCAGCAGCGGCTCGGCGATTGCAGGCTCTCCGCCGCGGGTAAGCACGCGCCCGTTCTCCTCGTCGAAGCGCCATTTCTCGACCTGATCGCCGACCAGGAACGGGGTGTCGCCGACTTCCTTGATTCGCACGCGGCGCAGCATCTGGCGCACGATCACCTCGATGTGCTTGTCGTTGATGCGCACGCCCTGGAGCCGGTAGATTTCCTGGATTTCGTCAACCAGGTATTTCGCCAGCGCCTTTTCGCCGAGGATCGTCAGGATGTCGTGCGGATTAAACGAGCCTTCCATCAGCGGCTCGCCGGCCTTGACGACGTCGCCCTCGTGGACCGCGATATGCTTGCCCTTGGGGATCAGGTATTCGCGTTTCTCGCCGATTTCGGGCGTGACTTCGACCTTGCGCTTGCCCTTGGTGTCCTTGCCGAAGGAAACCTGTCCATCGATTTCCGAGATGACGGCGAATTCCTTGGGCTTGCGCGCTTCGAACAGCTCCGCGACCCGGGGCAGGCCGCCGGTGATGTCCTTGGTCTTGGTCGTTTCGCGCGGGATCTTCGAGATCACGTCGCCGGGCTCGACCGCGGTGCCTTCGGGCACGTTGATATACGCGCCCACTGGCAGGAAGTAGCGCGCGACGTTGTTCGAGCTGGGCAGCTTGGCGGTCTTGCCCGACGCGTCCTTGATCGAGATACGCGGGCGCATGTCGAGGTCCTTGAACTCGACGATAACGTTGGAGCGCGCGCCGGTTCGTTCATCGACCCGCTCCTCCATCGTTTTGCCTTCGACGATATCGCCGTACTTAACCGTGCCGCCGACCTCGGTGATGATCGGCGTGGTGTACGGATCCCATTCCGCGATCAGCTCGCCGGGCTTGACCTTGTCGCCCTCGGCCTTGCGCAGCTTGGCGCCGTACACCAGCGGATAGCGCTCGCGTTCGCGCTCGCGGACGCGGCCGCCTTCGTCGGTGACCTGGGCGGCGATCACGACCTCGCCGTGGCGGGTCATGACGACCAGGTTGCCGTCGCGGCTCTTGACCGTGTTGACGCCATGCAGGCGCATCACGCCCTCGTTGCGGACCTCGAGCGTGGTGTCGGCGGCGCGCCGGCTGGCGGTGCCGCCGATATGGAAGGTGCGCATCGTGAGCTGCGTGCCGGGCTCGCCGATGGACTGGGCGGCGATAATTCCGATCGATTCGCCGAGGTTCACCAGATGCCCGCGGCCGAGATCGCGTCCGTAACACTTGACGCACACGCCCTGGCGCGACTGGCAGGTCAGCACCGAGCGAATCTTGATTCGCTCGACGCCGGCGTCCTCGATTCGCTTTACCTTGTCCTCGTCGATCATCTCGTTGGCTTGCACCAGCACTTCGGTGGTGAACGCGTCGCGGATGTCTTCGAGCGCGACGCGTCCGAGCACGCGATCGCCGAGTCCCTCGATTATCTCGCCGCCTTCGACCAGCGGCGACATCTCGATTCCGTCCAGCGTGCCGCAATCGTCCTCGCTGATGATCGAGTCCTGCGCCACGTCAACCAGGCGCCGGGTCAGATAGCCGGAGTTGGCGGTCTTGAGTGCGGTGTCGGCCAGGCCCTTGCGCGCGCCGTGGGTCGAGATGAAGTACTGCAGCACCGTGAGCCCCTCGCGGAAGTTCGCGGTGATCGGAGTCTCGATGATTTCACCCGACGGCTTCGCCATCAGGCCGCGCAGTCCCGCCAGCTGGCGAATCTGCTGCTCGGAACCGCGGGCGCCCGAGTCGGCCATGATGAAGATCGGATTGAACGACGGCCCGGTGATGGTCTCGCCCTTGTCGTTCTTGCCGAAGACCTGGGTCGAGAGCCCCTTGATCACGGCGCTGCCGATCTGGTCCTGAACTTCGGCCCAGATATCGACGACCTTGTTGTAGCGCTCGCCGTCGGTGATGACGCCGTTGTTGTATTGCTGCTGAATCTCGTTGACCTGCTTCTGAGCGCCGTCGAGCAGATGGGCCTTTTGCGGCGGAATCGTCATGTCCTTGATCGATATCGAGATTCCCGCCTTGGTGGCGAATTCAAAGCCGATGTCCTTGAGCCGGTCGGCGAAGATAACCGTCGCCTTGTCGCCGGCGCGGCGATAGCCGATGTCGATCAGGTTGCCGAGCTCCTTTTTCTTCATCGTCTTGTTGAGCTCGGTGAACGGAATCTCGGGCGGCACGATTTCGTACAAGAGCACGCGGCCGACCGTGGTGGTGACGCGCTCGTAACGCGGCATCGCGGCGGCGGCGGCGGCTGCTGCGGCAGCGCGCTCTTTGGCCTTGCCGCGAGGATGCCCATTGGTCTCGGCCGCCGCGGGGGCGATTCCGGTCGCGACCAGCGGCGACATCCGCACCGTGATTTTCGCCTGCAGATCGATTTCCCCGTGATCGTACGCGATTCGCACTTCCTCGACATTGGCGAAGTTCTTGCCCTCGCCGCGCGCCAGCGGACGCTCGCGCGTCATGTAGTAAAGACCCAGCACCATGTCCTGGGTCGGCACGATTACCGGCTTGCCCGACGCGGGCGACAGGATGTTGTTGGTGGACATCATGAGCGCGCGCGACTCGACCTGCGCCTCGATCGACAGCGGCACGTGCACCGCCATCTGATCGCCGTCGAAATCGGCGTTGTACGCCACGCATACCAGCGGATGGAGCTGAATGGCCTTGCCTTCGATCAACACCGGCTCGAACGCCTGGATGCCGAGCCGATGCAGGGTCGGCGCGCGATTGAGCAGCACCGGATGCTCGCGGATAACCTCGTCGAGGATATCCCAAACGTCCTTGCCCTCTTTCTCGACCATCTTTTTGGCGCTCTTGATGGTGGTGACGTAGCCCTTTTCTTCGAGCTTGCTGTAGATGAACGGCTTGAACAGCTCGAGCGCCATCTTCTTGGGCAGCCCGCACTGATGCAGCCTGAGCTCGGGACCGACCACGATTACCGAGCGGCCCGAGTAATCGACGCGCTTGCCGAGCAGGTTCTGGCGGAAGCGGCCCGACTTGCCCTTGAGCATGTCGGACAGCGATTTGAGCGGACGCTTGGACGGTCCGGTGATCGCGCGGCCGCGCCGTCCGTTGTCAAACAACGCATCGACGGCTTCCTGGAGCATCCGCTTTTCGTTGCGAATGATGATGTCGGGGGCGTTGAGCTCGATGAGCCGCTTCAACCGGTTGTTGCGATTGATCACGCGGCGGTAGAGATCGTTCAGATCCGAAGTGGCGAAGCGGCCGCCGTCGAGCGGCACCAGCGGACGGAGATCGGGAGGAATCACCGGCAGGATGGTGAGAATCATCCACTCGGGCTTGTTGCCCGAGTCGCGAAACGCGTTGACGACCTTCAGGCGCTTGGCGACTTTCTTGCGGCGCGCCTCGCTGGCGGTCGCTTTCATCTCGATGCGCAGCTCTTCGGCCAGCTTGTCGAGCGCGAGTTGCCCCAGCAGCGAGCGAACCGCCTCGGCGCCCATCTCGGCCTTGAAGCCGTCGGCGTATTGCTCGCGCGCTTCGCGATATTTGCGCTCGGTCAGCAGCTCCTTGTACTGGAGCGGCGTCTCGCCGGCGTCAACGACGATGTAGCACTCGAAGTAGAGGACCTTCTCGAGTTCCTTGAGCGTCATGTCGAGCAGGGTGCCGATTCGCGACGGCAGCGAGCGCAGGAACCAGATGTGCGCGACCGGGGCGGCGAGATCGATGTGACCCATGCGCTCGCGGCGGACCTTGGACTGAATGACTTCGACACCGCACTTTTCGCAGACCACGCCGCGATGACGCATCCGCTTGTACTTGCCGCAGTTGCATTCGTAGTCCTTGGTCGGCCCGAAAATCTTGGCGCAGAACAGCCCGTCGCGCTCCGGCTTGAAGGTCCGGTAGTTGATCGTTTCGGGCTTCTTGACCTCGCCGTGCGACCACGAGCGGATCATTTCCGGCGACGCGATCGAAATCCGGATCGCGTTGAACGCCAGTGGATTCTTGGGCTTCTCGAAAATGCCGAAGAGATCTTCCATCTCTTTAATAACTCCCTGGCCTTAAGCCCTTTGCGGCTGCTCGAGCAGCTCCATGTTCAGGCACAGCGACTGGAGCTCCTTGACCATAACGTTGAACGACTCGGGCAGTCCGGGCTCCAGCGTGTTCTCGCCCTTGACGATCGCTTCGTACATCCGGGTTCGTCCCGCCACGTCGTCGGACTTAACCGTGAGCATCTCCTGCAAGGTGTAGGCGGCGCCGTAAGCTTCCAGCGCCCACACTTCCATTTCACCGAGCCGCTGCCCGCCGAACTGAGCCTTGCCGCCCAGCGGCTGCTGCGTAACCAGGCTGTAGGGACCGGTCGAACGCGCGTGAATCTTGTCTTCGACCAGGTGATGCAGCTTCATCATGTACATGACGCCGACCGTGACCGGCTGCTCGAAGGGCAAGCCGGTGCGTCCGTCGTGCAGGGTAGCCTGGCCGGTCTCGGGCAAATCGGCGCGTTTGAGCAACTGGAATATTTCCTCTTCGCGCGCGCCGTCGAACACGGGCGACGCCACGTGCACGCCCGCCAGCGCCTTGGCCGCGAGCTTGAAGATATCGGGCTCGGCCAGCTCGTCGATAAACTCGTGGCTTTCTTTTTCGGGGTAGATTTCCTTAAGCCGCCGCTTGAGCTGCGCGGCGCTGACGCCGTTGCGCAAGTCTTCGGCGATTTTGTGGCCGAGTTCGCGCGCCGCCCATCCCAGATGCGTCTCGAGAATCTGGCCGACGTTCATGCGCGACGGCACGCCGAGCGGATTGAGCACGATATCGACCGGGGTCCCATCGGCCATGCACGGCATGTCTTCCTCGGGCAGGATGCGCGAGAGCACGCCCTTGTTGCCGTGGCGCCCGGCCATCTTGTCGCCGACCTGGAGGCGGCGCTTGATGGCGACGAAGACCTTGATCATCTTGATGACGCCCGGCGCGAGCTCGTCGCCAGCCTTCAAGCGCTCGACCTTGGCGCCGTAATGATTCTGCACCGCCTCGACGTTCGCGTTCATCGCCGCGATCGCCTGCGCCGCTTCCTCCTGCGCCGATTCGTTCTCGACGCGGACCTGGCCCCATAGCGTCGGCGGCAATTCCTCGAGTTCCTCGGCGCTGAGCGGGTCGCCCTTCTTGAGCAGCTCCTTGCGCTCATCGGACATCACGCGTCCGGCGAGCTTCTTGCCGGCCAGCGACTTCTTGAGCTTGCGCAGAGTTTCCTGGCGGATGATTCGGACTTCCTCGGCTTCATCCTGCTTGAGACGTTCGGCCTCGAGCACTTCGATTTCCTGGGTGCGTTCGTCCTTCAACACTCCGCGGCGCGAGAACACGCGGCCGTCGATAACGGTGCCTTCGACGCCCGGCGGCACGCGCAGGCTGGTGTCGCGGACCTCGCCGGCCTTCTCGCCGAAGATGGCGCGCAGCAGTTTCTCTTCGGGAGAAAGCTGGGTCTCGCCCTTGGGCGTGATCTTGCCGACCAGGATGTCCTGCGGGCGGACTTCGGCGCCGATGCGGATGATGCCGCTTTGGTCGAGGTCCTTGAGCGCCTCTTCGCCGACGTTGGGAATGTCGCGGGTGATTTCCTCGGGTCCGAGCTTGGTGTCGCGCGCGATGCATTCGAATTCCTCGATATGCACCGAGGTGAACAGGTCTTCCTTGACCACCCGCTCGGAAATCAGGATCGAATCTTCGAAGTTGTAGCCGCCCCACGGCATGAACGCGACCAGCACGTTGCGGCCCAGCGCCAGCTCGCCCATGTCGGTGGACGGTCCGTCGGCCAGCACGTCGCCGGACTTGACCCGCTCGCCCTTGACCACGATCGGGCGCTGATTGATGCAGGTGTTCTGATTCGAGCGCTGATACTTGATCAGGTTGTAGATATCGACGCCGGCGTCGCGCAGATCCTTGCTCTGCTTGTCGGCGCGCACCACTATTCGCTCGGCATCGACGCTTTCGACGACCCCGTCGCGCTTGCCGACCACGGTAACGCCCGAGTCGCGGCCGACCGTGCCCTCCAGGCCCGTGCCGACCAGGGGCGCGTCGGGCTTGAGCAGCGGAACGGCCTGGCGCTGCATGTTCGATCCCATCAGGGCGCGATTGGCGTCGTCGTTTTCAAGAAACGGGATCAAGGACGCGGCCACCGAGACCAGCTGGTTGGGCGACACGTCCATGTACTGGACGTCCTCGGCGCGGACCACGGTGGACTCGCCGCCGATGCGCGCCGAGACAAGGTCGGCGGTGAAGCGGCCGTGCGAGTCGAGCTGCGCGTTGGCCTGCGCGATGACCTTGTCTTCCTCGTCGAGCGCGGACAGATAGACGATTCGATCGGTGACGCGATTGTTTTCGACTTCGCGGTACGGGGTCTCGATGAAGCCGTATTCGTTGACCCGCGCGTAGGTCGAGAGCGCCGCGATAAGTCCGATATTGGGGCCCTCGGGCGTTTCAATCGGGCAGACGCGGCCGTAATGGGTCGGGTGAACGTCGCGGACTTCGAAGCCGGCGCGCTCGCGGGTCAGACCGCCGGGTCCAAGCGCGGACAGGCGGCGCTTGTGCGCGATTTCGCTCAGCGGATTGGTCTGATCCATGAACTGCGACAATTGCGAGGAGCCGAAGAACTCCTTGATCACGGCGGAAGCCGGCTTGTAGTTGACCAGCTCCTGCGGCATCAGGGTCTCGATGTCCTGCAGGCTCATCCGCTCTTTGATCGCGCGCTCCATCCGGACCAGCCCGATGCGGAACTGGTTCTCGACCAGCTCTCCGACCGCGCGCACGCGGCGGTTGCCCAGATGGTCGATATCGTCAACCTGGCCGTTGCCGTTCTTGAGCTCCATCAGGTAGCGGACGACTTCGAGGATGTCCTCGCGGCGCAGCGTGCCCTGCTCGAGCGGCACGTCAATCTTGAGCTTGTGATTGAGCTTGAGGCGCCCGACCTTGGACAGGTCGTAACGCTCGGCGTTGAAGAACAGGTTGTTGAAGAAGGTGGTCGCCGTTTCCTGGGTCGGCGGGTCGCCGGGACGCAGGCGGCGGTAGATCTCGATTACGGCTTCTTCGGGAGTGCCGAGCTTGTCCTGGGCGAGCGTCAGGCGCAGCGGGCCGCCGCCGGGCGCGTCCTCGGTGAACAGCACTTCGAGCTTTTTTACCCCGTGAGCCTTGAGCTTCTCGAGGGTTTCCTCGGTCAGATCCTCGTTGGTGCCAATCAGCACCTCGCCGGTGGTGGAATCGACGATATCGTGCGCGGAGACGCGGCCGACAATCTCGTCGAGCGCGATCGGAACCTCGCTGATCTTCGCCTGCTCCATCGCGCGCACGATGGCTTTGTTGAACTTGCGGCCCTCGCGCGCGATAACCTCGCCCGACTTGGGATCCTTGACGTCGCGGCTGACCCGCGAGCCGAGCAGATGGTCGGCGACGAACTGCTTGGTGTACTGCCTGGGGTCGAGGACGATTACGTCCTTGCGGTAGTAGTAGTTGAGGAGATCCTCGGTGGTCATGCCGAGCGCGCGCAGCAGCACGGTGGCGGGAAACTTGCGGCGCCGATCGATGCGCACGTAGAGCACGTCGCGCGGGTCGAATTCGAAGTCGATCCAGCTGCCGCGATACGGAATGATTCGCGCCGAGTACAAAAGCTTGCCGGTGGAATGGGTGCGGCCCTTGTCGTGCTCGAAAAATACTCCGGGCGAGCGATGCAACTGCGACACGATGACGCGCTCGGTGCCGTTGACCATGAAGGTGCCGTTGCCGGTCATCAGCGGAATCTCGCCGAAGTAAACTTCCTGCTCCTTGACGTTCTTGATCGAGCGCCGCCCGTTCTCGACGTCCCAGATGACGAGCTGAATCTTGACCTTCAGCGGCGCCGCGTAGGTCATGCCGCGCTGATGGCATTCCTCGACGTCGTACTTGGGCGTGCCCAGCTCGTAGGAGACGAACTCGAGCGACGCGGTCTCGTTGAAATCCTTGATTGGAAAGACCGACTTGAAGACCGCCTGCAGACCTACGTCCGCGCGGTCCTCGGTCGAAACGCCAACCTGCAGGAAATCGTCATACGAGCGCTTCTGAATCTCGATCAGATTCGGAATCTCGATGATCTTCTTGATCTTGCCGAAGGAGCGGCGAATGCGAAGATTGCTCGTTACATGAACCTGGGCCATCAGCTACCTCACCGTGCGTGCGCCACATACTTCGGCGCGCCGTGAAGCAATAGAGGACGCGGGCGCGGGAGTCTCCCCCGTGCCCACGGCTTCATCGATAAAGACCGTTTGAAATCCGCGCGCGCCTGAAAGTCCCGCGCCTCGCGAATTTCCCGACCCTTTGTTGTGCGTCAAAAGGACTAAATCCTTCCTACTTCAGCTCCACGCTGCCGCCGGCGGCTTCGAGCTTCTTCTTGATCTCTTCGGCCTCGGCTTTGTTGACGCCTTCTTTGACCGCCTTCGGCGCTCCATCGACCAGGTCCTTGGCCTCCTTGAGGCCGAGTCCGGTCAATTCGCGCACGACCTTGATCACCTGGATCTTCTTGTCGCCCGAGCCCGTCAGCACGACGTTGAACTCTTCTTTCTCGGGCGCCGCCGCGGCCGCACCGCCGGCCGCCGGAGCGGCAGCCACCGCGACCGGAGCCGCCGCCGATACGCCGAGCTCGGTCTCGAGTTCCTTAACCAGCGCCGCTGCATCGATCAGGCTGAGGTTCTTCAGATAATCCTTCACCTGATCGCGGCTGAGTTGTGCTTCTGCCATGTTACCTTCTCTCCTTGTTCACGCTTCCGGGGAGATGTGGGAGCGCTTTTTCAGCGAAACCTCTTCCGGGCGTTGTGCATGAATTAAAATCAGTAATCCTTGATCAGCCCTCAGACGCGGGCGCCGCGGCTTCAGGCGCAGGCTCCGATGAAGCTGCGGCCGGCGCCGCCGCGGCGGCGCCGTTCTTTTTTCCAATCGCGTCGATCACGCGCGCCAGGTACGAGCCCGGCTCGTTGAGCAAGCGGACCAACTGAGTCGCCGGCGCATTCAGCAGGCCGAGCAACTGGCCGAAAACCACCGCGCGCGGCGGCAAGCTTGCCAGCGCCTGCACTTGCGCGGGCGTGAGCGCCTTGCCGTCGAGCACCGCACCGCGGAGCTTGAGCTTCTCGCCCAGCGGCCCGAACGAGGCGAAGGTCTTGGCCAGTACCACCGGATCCTCGTAACTGAGGATGAGCCCGATCTGTCCGCCGAGGTTGCTGTCGAGCGCCTCGTAGGCGGTGCCCTTGATCGCGCGGCGGACAAGGGTGTTCTTGGCCACGCGCATCTCGCCGCGCACGGCGCGCAGGCGCTTGCGCATCTCGGTCGATTCCGCCGCCGTCATCCCGCGGTATTCGGACACGAGCGCGATACTGGCGCGGACGAAACTCTGGTTAAGATCTTCGACCAGCGCGGTTTTCTCTGATTTCTTCATCTAATTATACCGATCCAGCTCCAACCAACGAAACCTTACGCGGCCGCCGCGAGCGCCTTGGCCGCCGCCTGCGCCGTATCGACCCGCACTCCCGGGCCCATCGTCGAGGAAATCGCTACGCTGCGAACGTAATTTCCCTTGGCGCTGGCCGGCTTGGAGCGAACGATCGCGCCGAGGATCGCGCGCACGTTGTCGAGCAGCTTCGACGCGCCGAAACTCAGCTTGCCCACCCGCGCATGCACGACGCCGGCCTTGTCCACGCGGTAGTCCACCTTGCCGGCCTTGATCTCGGCGACCGCCTTGGCGACATCGAAGGTGACGGTGCCGACCTTGGGATTGGGCATCAGGCCGCGGGGCCCGAGAATCTTGCCGATCCGTCCGACCTGGCCCATCATGTCGGGGGTGGCGATGACGCGGTCGAAGTCGAGCCAGTTCTCTTCCTGGATCTTCTTTATGATCTCGTCGCCGCCGACGAAGTCGGCACCCGCCTCGCGCGCCTCGCGCTCCTTCTCGCCCTTGGCGACCACCAGCACGCGCGCCACCGCGCCGGTTCCATGCGGCAGCACGATAGTGCCGCGCACGTTCTGGTCGGCCTGGCGCGGATCGACGCCGAGCCGCACCGCTATCTCGACGGTCTCGTCGAACTTGGCGACCTTGTTATCGACGACCAGCTTGACCGCTTCTTCGAGCGTGTAGCGTTTTTCGCGATCGATCTTCTTGGCCGCTTCTTTGTATTTCTTGCCTGCCATCTTCTTTAGCCTTAATCCGTGACGTCGATGCCCATGCTGCGCGCGGTGCCCGAAACGGTATTGACGGCGGCAGCCAGGTCGGCCGCGGTCAGGTCCTTGAGCTTGGTCTTGGCGATTTCCTCGACCTGCGCGCGCGTGACCTTGCCGACCTTGTTCTTGTTGGGCATCGGCGAGCCCTTTTCGATTCCCGCGGCGCGCAGCAGCAGAATCGACGCGGGCGGGCTCTTGGTGATGAAGGTGAACGAGCGGTCGGCATAAACGGTGACTATCACCGGGATGACCAGACCCTGCATGTTCTGGGTCTGGGCGTTGAAGGCCTTGCAGAACTCCATGATATTGACGCCGCGCTGTCCGAGCGCGGGTCCCACCGGCGGCGAGGGATTGGCCGCGCCGGCCGGAATCTGCAGCTTGATCGATCCGACTACTTTCTTAGCCACTTTAAAATCGTTCCTGGTTGCTCAGTCGCGAACGCCGGATACGCGCGCGAGCCGCGCGCATCCGGCGAATCGGGTGTTGTTTCGCTGTTTCAGGCCTTCTCTACCTGCACAAAGTCCAGTTCGACCGGAGTCGCGCGGCCGAAGATCGAGATCAGAACGCGCACTTTGCCCTTTTCCGGCTTGACTTCCTCGACGGTGCCGTTGAAGTCCTGGAAAGGGCCGTCAACCACTTTGATCGCCTCGCCCACCTCGAACAGCACCTTGGGCTTGGGCCGCAGCGCCCCTTCTTCCATCTGCTGCTCGATCTCTGCGACTTCGGACGTCGGAACTTCGGGCGGATTGGTGGAATGCCCGACGAAGCCGGTAATTTTCGGCGTGTTCTTGATGACGTGCCAGGTCTCGTCGTCGAGCACCATCTGCACGAAGATGTAGCCGGGGAAAAACTTGCGGCTGGAGACCTTGCGCGCGCCGCCCTTGCCGAGTTCCTGCACCCGCTCAATGGGCACCAGCACCTTGCCGATTTTGTCTTCCTTGTGGAGCGAGCGCACCCGCTCCTCGAGCGCGGCCTTGGCCTTGTGCTCGTAGCCCGAGTAGGTATGGACGACATACCACTTCATCGCGGGCTTGGCGGTCTCGGTAATCGGTTCAGTCATCGCAATGGGCGGTCTTCACCAGAATGAGCAGTCTTCATCACAGTCAGCAGTTGCGCGTCCGGTCGTTGGTCCCTAGCGGAGCAGCATCTGCACGCCGCGAACCGCGAAAAAGTCGATCACTCCGAGCCACAAAGCCATCACAAACGTCAAACCCACGACCACAATCGTGGCCTGCATGGTTTCCTTGGGCGAGGGGTAATGGACCTTGGCAAGCTCCGTCCATGCTTCCGTGACGAAACTTACGCCCTGATTGAAGTAACTTTTCAGACTATCCATATTTCGTGCCTAAATCAAGGACCGCGTGATTAGTTCGGTTAAACCGCTGTCATTTTTGGCGGGCCAGCCAGGAGTCGAACCTGGAACCCTCGGATTTGGAGTCCGATGCTCTGCCAATTGGAGCTACTGACCCGCGCAACCGTTTTGCGCCGGCGCGCGCCGGGCGCGTTTTTCACTGTGCCAGGCGCGCTGCGCGATCGACCACTGCTCAAGAAACTTTGCCTTCCTTGTGCAGCGTGTGCGCGCGGCACTTCGGACAGAATTTCTTGATTGAAAATTTGTCGGTCTGCGTCTTCTTGTTCTTGGTCGTGGTGTAGTTGCGCGATTTGCAACCGTCGCACGAAAGCGAAATCAGATCTCTCATTGTTTTCGTTGTCCGCCTCGAAAAACTTTTCCGCCGCTCAGCCGGCGCAAATCTGGAAAGCCCACGACGGGATTCGAACCCGTGACCTCTTCCTTACCAAGGAAGTGCTCTACCGACTGAGCTACATGGGCGTTCGTGCTCTGCTCAACCGGAACAATCGTTGCCTCAAAAGAACAAAAATCCGTTCGTCAAAAAAACTGCCGTCGCTCCGGCCCATCGTCAGATGGTTTTGTTTGGAGCGGGAAACGGGACTCGAACCCGCGACCCCGAGCTTGGAAGGCTCGCGCTCTACCAACTGAGCTATTCCCGCCCTCTCCGTCGAACTCATCATTATACTGGTGGAGAGGGGAGGATTCGAACCTCCGTAGGCATAAGCCGGCAGATTTACAGTCTGCTCCCTTTGGCCACTCGGGAACCTCTCCTCCCAAGGCTATCGTGCCGACCAAGCCGATGGCGAGAATCGAACTCGCAACCACCTGATTACAAATCAGGTGCTCTACCGTTGAGCTACATCGGCAAACGACGTTAAGGGAGCAAAGTTATTCGCCGCCGCCGCAACTGTCAAGCGAAACGGCGTTTGAGGGTCTGCTCCTTGCCTCCCGGCGACCGGGCGCCGCGGGTCAGGTTCGACAATTGCGGCGCAAAAACTGAACCGCGCGGTTCCCCAGGTGACAGCGCAATACTTGCGATCGCGGGTGTCGACGGGGACAGTGTTCGGCATGACGAAACTCAAGCCTCCTGCCAGCAGCGCCCTGATCGATCTCGAATGGGCCAGGGTTTACGCCGACCGCATCAAGGGCGAACTGAAGCTGCTCGGCAAGACGCTGTCCGAACTCAACGTGCATGGGATGCATCCGCATCTCGCCAGGGGAGCCGTACTGCTGAAAGCGCAGATGAAGGACGCCAGCCGGCAGGTTGGCGGGATGAGAAAGATCGCGAGCCAGTGCGAATCCAACTGGATGAACACTATCAAGCGAGCGCTGGCCAGGAAGTATCCGGGTTTGGCCGAGCGCAAACCGACCCGCGCCAGGCCGGCGTCAAAAAGAACCGCCAAAAGCAAAGCGCAAAGTCTTTAGCTGCTAACCTGCCTGACTCGCGGCGCAACGGCGGCGGGCGATTTCGAACAGCGCCACCGCGGCGGCGACCGACACGTTGAGCGAGCCGACTTTCCCGCGCATCGGGATGCCCACGACAAAATCCGCACCCTTCTTCACGATGTCGCGAATGCCGCGCCCCTCGGAACCGACGATGATCGCGAGCTTGCGCGAGGTGTCGAGCGCGTAGATCGACGTATCGCCGCCGGGCGCGAGCGCCGCGGTCCAATAGCCTGCCTCTTTCAACTGCTCGATGGTGCGGGCGACGTTGCCGCATCGCGCGATCTTCAGATGTATCCACGCACCGGCCGACGACTTGATCGCCGCGGGCGTGATGCCCGCCGTTCGGTCCTTGGCGATGACGATCGCGCCGGCGCCGGCGCCTTCCGCCGAGCGCATCAGCGCGCCCAGGTTGCGCGGATCGGTGACGCCGTCCACCAGCACGATCGGATCGGGCTGGTCGATGAGAATCTGCTCGAGCGGCGTGTACTCGTACTCGCGCATCAGGGCCGCAATCCCCTGATGGCGGGCGGCCGGTCCCGCCAATCGCTCCAATCCGGCGTCATCGAGGAATTCGACGCGGCCTGCGCCGGTTCTGACGAGGTCGATCTCAGCCGCGAAGCGCCGCTCGTCGCCGGATTTCACGTAGAGCACTCGAATCGAGCCGGGCGCGGCGGCGACCAGCTCGCGGATTGGCTCGACCCCATAGACTATTTCGCGATCGTTGCCGCCGGCGCGCCGAGGCTCGCGCTCGCCCGCGTCCGCACGCCGATAATCGCGCGCAGGGGCCGGCGCCGCGGCAGGCTTGGGACTGGACGGGGGCGAATGACGGCGCGGCGGAGCCGGCGCGTTGCGGTTGAAGCGTGGAGTGCGGCCCTTGTCGCGAAAGTCTCTCATCCAGAGCGATACTATCAGAGCGCCGCGCAAGTAGCTGTCCCGGTGCGCAAGAAGAAGATCGAATCGCAAGTTTCAATCGCGCGCGGGGATGTCTAAACTTGGGCGCAACCCCTCGCCGACGGCAGGGATCGAACCATGAGACTAGCCATCCCAGGATTTGCGATTATCGACCGCTACGTCGCGCGCGAGGTGCTGGGGCCGTTCGCGGTCGACGTCGGCCTGCTGACCTTCGCGTTGGTCACGGGCAAGTTGCTCAAGCTGATGGACATGGTCGTCAATCACGGCGTCAGCCTGGGCGAGGTGATGGGGATCATCGGGTACATCATGCCGGCCTTTTTGGAGCTCACGTTTCCGATGGCGGTGCTGCTCGGAGTGTTGATGGGATTTGGGCGGATGTCGAGCGACCAGGAGATGACCGCGGCGCGCGCCTGCGGCATCAGCTTGTATCGGCTGGCGGTGCCGGTGATGCTGGTGGCGCTGGGCGTGTACGCGCTTTCGAGCTACTTCGCATTCTCGCTGAGGCCGTGGGCGAATTCCAATCTGCGCAACAAGCTCTACGAACTCAGCCAGACCCGGACCAGCGCCGGGCTGAAGGAAAAAGTCTTCAACAGCAATTTTCCCGGCCTGGTCGTTTATGTCGACGAGATGTCCGATACCGATTCCAGTTTGAAGGGCGTCATGATCTCGGACGCGCGCGATCCGCACAACCAGAACACGATAATCGCCAAGCACGGAATGATAGTGCCCGACCCGCGTGACAAGTCGATCACGCTGCGGCTGTTCCACGGTTCGATCTTCGGCGCCGAGCCCGCCAACAACGCCACTCACATGACCAGCTTCAAGACCTACGACCTCAGCGTCCGTCCCGAGTCGTCGCTGGACGTGAGCGATGAGGATCCGGGCGAAATGAAGTACGCGGCGCTGCGCGCCGACATCAAGGCGGCGCGCGCCAAAGGGAAACCTGACTACGCCGCCGAGACCGAGATGGCGAGCAAGTATACCGTCCCATTCGCCACGATGCTGTTCGCGCTGCTTGGGATCTCGCTCGGGCTCAAACCGGCGCGCGGCGGCCATTCGGAGCGTTTCGGCGTCAGCGTCGCGCTGTTCTTTCTCTATTACTCGCTGATGCGCGTGGGCGAGACGCTGGCGCAGCGCGGCAAGCTCGACGCGTGGGTCGCGATGAGCATCCCGGACATCGTATTCATGGCGCTGGCGTTCTGGTTCTTCTATCGCGCCGCGTCCGACAAGGGGGACCAGGGCCGCGGCCCCGGCGACATCATCTGGGATCTGGTCGAGCGCTACGAACGCAGCAGGCGGGCCGCATGACACTTCGACCGCGCCTTTCGCCGGTGATGGACCGCTTCATCGCGGGCCAATTCTTCGGCCCGTTCATGGTTTGCCTGGCGGCATTCACGGCGGCCTATCTGCTCGGCGATATGTTCGATCGATTCGACGATTTGATCCGTTACGGCGGGCTGGGGTTATTGGGCCTGGAGTACTTCGCGCTCAAGCTGCCGCTGATCATCTCGCAGGTTCTGCCGGTGGCGAGTCTGGCCGGCGTGCTGCTTGGCTTTGCGCTGCTCAATCGATCGGGAGAGGTGCTGGCCTGCCAGCAACTCGGCATCAGCCGGCTCGAGATGGCGGTGCCGGTGCTGATAGTCGCGGTGTTGATTTCGGGTTTTGATTTTTTCATCAGCGAAACCGTGGTTCCCGCCGCGACCCGCCAGGCGAAGTATATCTACGCGGTGGAACTCAAGAAGCACCAGCTCAAGGGGGTTTTCGCCAACCGGCGCATCTGGGTGCGCGTGCGCGACGGATTCATTTCAGTTGACCGCTTCGACAAGGAAAACTCGCAGCTCGTCGGTATTACCCATTATCAACTCGATAACGTTTTCGGACTCAAGGACCTCCAGCATGCGACGAGCGCGAAATGGAACGGTCACGGCTGGGTTGAGAGCGGGTTGAACTCGTTCCAGATCGGCGAGGGCGGCGCCGTGACCAAGTTTGGCGCCGCACGCTTCGAGCTTGGACTGACTCCCGCCGATTTCGGGCTGCTGCGCTTCGACCCGGAGGAGTTCAGCTTGTGGGAACTCAATCGCTACATCGCCGATCTGCGCAGCAAGGGACTCGACCCGGGCGGATACGTAGTCGATCGCGATCTGAAGTACGCGATGCCGCTGACGTGCCTGATAATGGCCGCGCTCGGGATGGCGCTCAGCCTCGATCCGCTGCCGCGCAACCTGAGTCTGGGGCGCAGCTTCGGCTTGGCAATCGTGATCGGCTTCGCCTACTGGACCTCGCTCGGAATCACTTCGGCGCTCGGTCGTTCGGCGCTGCTGCCCGCGGTAGTCGCCGCGTGGATTCCGAATTTCATGTTCGCGATGATCGCGGTCTCGATATTCCTGTTCGGCGAAGAACGCTGACCGCCGCGATGCGCGAGGGCGTGCTGCGTCAGCCGCCGATCTGGTACATCGAACGGTCCTGCGTCGAGCGCCCTTCGAGCAGGTGATGCCCGGTAGGCTTCAACTCGACCGCGCGCTTGAGGATTCGCGCCACGCCGGCAATCACGTCGCCTGAATTCGAGCGCAACGCGCTGCGCACGTCGAGTTCGTCGTCATTGAGCAGGCACAGGTGGAATTTGCCGTCCGCCGTCAGCCGCATCCGGTTGCAGGTCCCGCAGTAAGGCTCGCTGACCGGACTGATGAAGCCGACCACGCCGCGCGCGCCCGCAAGCCGGAAGTTGCGCGATTCGTCGGCCGGGTTTTCAGACGGGATTTCAGTGAGCGCGCCGAGCGCCGCCTCGATTCTGCGCCGCGTCTCGATGTTGGACACGTAGCGCTTCATCGACAACCTCGCGCATTCGCCGCCGCCCAGCGGCATCAGCTCGATGAATCGCACGTGCCAGTCGCGCTCAAGCGTCAGGCGCGCCAGCTCGACCACGTCGGATTCGTTGTAGCCGGCGGTCACGACCGAGTTGAGCTTGATAGGCCGTAGTCCCGCCGCTTCGGCCGCGACGATCCCGCGCCAGATTTTCTCGAAGCTGCCCCATCGCATTTGCCGCTCGACGGTCGCCGGGTCCAGGCTGTCGAGATGCACGTTGATTCGATTCAGCCCCGCGCGTTTCAGCGCCGGCCCAAGCTCCGTGAGCAGAAGAGCGTTGGTGGTCAGCGCCACGCCGCCCACTCCGGGCACGCGCGCCAGCCGCTCGACAATCTCGACGAGATCGAGCCGCAGGGTAGGCTCGCCGCCGGTCAGCCGGAATTTTCGAAAGCCCACACCGACCGCGGCGCGCGCGACGGTTTCGAACTCCGCCGGGGTCAGCAACTCGTCTTTGGGAAGAAAGCGCAATCCCTCCAGCGGCATGCAGTAAACGCATCGCAGGTTGCATCTGTCGATTACCGATAACCGCAGGTAATCTATCTCACGATTGAACGAGTCGCGGGGCACGAACCCATAGCTATCGGAGCAGCCCGCGTGAAACAACTAAACACCTAGCCGGGCGCTCAATCTTGCCAATTTGTACGCAGCGCCTATTATCATTGGCGTTGGGGTGAATGGTGGCGTGAACATGGTTTATCGATTGCGCGCCAACTGGCGAACGAGTCTGGCTTTGATGCTCGCCATCGCGATCGCCGGATTGGGAGTCCTGGCGCTCGCGTCTTCGAGCTTCGCGGCCGGCGCGAATCGCGCCGCATCCGACGCGGTCGTTGCCGAGGCGGAAAAGTTGGTCAGGCAGGCTGGTCAGGCCAATCCCGTCGATACCAAGGAAATCCACGCGGCGATGGACAAGCTGCATGAGGCGCTGCGCATCGATCCTCGCAACGACTCAGCGTACGTGGACCTGGGCTTCTGCTATGGCGTGCTGCGCGACGGCGATACCGCGATCCAGATGTACCACACGGCGACCGAGCTGAATCCGTCGGGCAGCAACTTCATCGAGCTGGCCGACGTGTACCTGCGCGTCGGCGACGCCGAAGATGCGCTGCTCGCGGCCAACGCCGGAATAGTCAAGGACCCCTCCAACGCGCGGCTTTACAACGCCCAAGGCATGGCGCTGAACGATTTGCAGCGCTTCGGCGAAGCCGAAGAAGCCTGGGAGAAGGCGCTCAAGCTCGATCCCAAGCTGAGAGTCGCGCAGGTAAATATCGACGCACTCAACGGCGGCTCAGGCGGCCGCGGCAGTATCGCCAAGCATCGGCAACCACCGCCGCCAAGCACGACGCCCTAGCCGCCGGTGATCGGACGCTCGGGCTCCGCCACGCAATATGCGCATCGGCAGAGATTTCTGAGCTGGGGCATCGTGTAGATAGTCTCGTGGCCGTCAACCCATCCGATAAACACCGCCGCTTCGCCCAGCCGCGAAAGCTGCCGCATGCGGACGCTCGCGGGCGGCATCTCGCCGTTCAGATTGCCCTTGCACGCGTCGCACGGACATCCGCGGCGCAAATTATCCAGCGGAAAAATGCTGTCGTGACCGTCAACCCATTGCACGCCGACGGCGTAGCGCCCCACTTCGTGAAGCCCTTTGATCTTCGGAGTCTTTGACTTGATAAACGCCATCGGTGCAGTCTCTGCGCAAGTATATCTCCCGCGACCCCGGCTGTGGAGACGTTATTTTTGCCCCCAGCTTTTGTAAATTATGATGAACTAAGCCGCACGCTCGAGCGCATGGCCGCCAGCGCCAGCCGCGAGCTGCTCGCCAAGCAGCCTCATTGGGGTGACGCGATTCTGTGCGACGGCCTCGTGTACGCCGCGCGCGCGCTTAAGACCGACGCCCCGATCGAGGCGGCCCAGCGATGGTTCGCGCCAAAGCTGGCGGCGGGTCCGCGCACCAACGGATGGTTCTGGTTCTGGGCGGCCGAGGCGCTCCCGGCGCTCGACCTGCACCTGAAGACCGGCGATCCGCGCTACCTGGATTACGCGCGCGCGATCGTCGGCTTCATGGAAAATTCAGCCGCGCGGACTCCCGACGGCGCTTTCGTCCCGCATCCACCGGCGCTCGAAGTGTGGATCGACGTCTGCTACTTCACCGCGCCCGCGATCGCATTGCTCGGCCGGCTCTCGGGCGACGCCGCGATGATCGAGCGCGCGGCGGATCAGATGATCGTTCATCGCGATCATCTGGCCGACTCCGGCAGCGGACTTTTCTGGCACGTCGCCTACGTTGACCGCAACTCGCATTCGCCGTGTCTGTGGGCCCGCGGCAACAGCTGGTTTTCGATCGCGGCGCCGCAAGTGACGGCCGAAATCGAGGCGGCCGGCCTGCTTCAACCGCTTGGCGCAAAGGTTGAGAAGGTACGCGAGGCGCTGGCGCTTCAACTCAACAAAGTCGCATCGTTGCAGGACCAGTCCGGCTTGTGGCACACCGTGATCGATCGCGACGATTCGTATCTCGAGGCGTCGGCGGCGGCCGGATTTGCGCTCGCGCTCGGCCGCGCGATTCGGACCCGGCTGCGCGGTCTCGACGAGGCTCACGCGCGCGACGCGTACTCGCGCGCGCTTGGCGCGATTTGCGCGAACGTCGACTCGCACGGCGCGTTCACGGGCGTATCGCAGCAAACGCCGCCGGGGGACTTTGCCTTTTACAATTCGATCGAAATCGCGACTGCGCCGTTCGCGACCGGCGTGTGCCTGATGGCGCTCAGCGAGGCGGTCGAGACCTGGCAAACAAAAGAATCGTAGCCCCGCCAGGCGGCGACGGCGACGGCCGAGGCGATGCGCGCGACGCATCCTTGCCGGGGGAGGCCGTTTGGGTTTACAAAGCGAGTCGAAATCGGAGAGTTGGACGGAAATCCCGGCTTAAACCGGGGTGTTGGGAGAAACGAGCGTGGGCAGCATCAGCGCGGTGGACAAAAAGACCGGTCGCAAGTTCTATCTTGACGATCCAGACGATCTTCAGCCCGGCGACAAGGTGGTATTCCTCTTGAGCCTGCACGGGGGCGGTTCGGTCGGCGCATGGCAGCGCGCCTACTTCCCGGCTTCGCAATACAAAGAGAAGTATCGGCTGGTTATCGCCACGCCATCTGCGGCCACCAAGGAGCCGTTTCGGCACTGGGCCGCAGAAGCCGATGACGCCCATCTGCGCAATATTGTGGACTATGTGTTCGATAGGCATGGCAAGGACAACATCGCCTCGTTCTGGATCATTGGCCATTCCCAAGGCGGCATGACGGCCAACCGCCTGCTCGGTGACGACTTCTTCAAGCACCGAGTTGACGGCTGGCTCAGCCTCTCTGGCGGGCGGATCGGGCCGATCGAGCTCCCGGCGTCCTTCTTCGTCGCCATAGGTGGGCTGCCTCCGATGCCGGCCCAGGCGGGCGACACGCCCCGCCCAGGCCGCGCCACGGCGCCTGACTGCGACATCTCCTTCATCTTCGCGACGGGCGAGCATGAGATGGTCGCGCTGCCATCGACTTCGCCATGGGCCGACAAATACGGGGCCGGCCCACGGGTAAGGCTGGCCGATGTGGTCGATGACGAGCCCGGACAAATCTATGACACCATCCGCGAAGGGAAGTCGACGCCGGCCTGGGGTCTGTCGCCTCGGCCGGGCACGGCTCAGGTATATCTCTACCCCAAAGCCCGAGACGGACGGCTGATCGCCGACGTCGTGCGCCTGGATAAGGGCCACACCGAGGGACTGGAGCCGAGGATCACCGAAGAGCTTATCAAGATGATGGTTGCGGCGCCCGGCGGGAAAGCCCGGCGGAGGATTTAGGCGGGGGACCTTGTCAGTAGCGATCGCTGTCTAGTAGAAGCGGGGTTCGCCGGGCGGGCGGGTTTTCCATCGCCGGTGAATCCAGTTCCAATGATCGGGATGCTCGCGGATCATCTGCTCGATCGTGTCGGTGTAGCGCTGGGTGTACTCGCGCACGGCAGCCTGGCGGTTGCGAGTCTTCTCAGCATAGATGGCGGGCAGAATTTTGATCTTGTGATGAATCGTGTCGCCCTGGCGCACCATGAACGCCGGCAGCACCGGCGCGCCGGTGGCGATCGACAGCCGCGCCATGCCCTCGCTGGTGCAGGCGGGCATCCCGAAGAAATCGACGAATACGCCCTTGCGCACGTCGAGGTCGAGCGCGATTGCGATCATCCAGTTCTGCCGCAGCATCCGCATCATCTCGCGCCCGCCCGCCTTGCGCTCGATGAGTCTGTTTCCATGGCGGATTCGCTCGGCGCATACGGCGGCGTCGACCAGCGGATTGCGCAACGGCCGACGAACGATGGCGAGATGGTAGCCGTAGATGGAGTGGGCGATGGGCAGTAGCTCGAAATTTCCGTAATGTCCGGTCAGCACCAATATGCCGCGGCCGTTGGAGCGCCGTTCGGCCTCGTCCCAATTTTCCTTGCCCTCGTAGGTAACGACGTGCTCGATGTTGGCGCGGCTGAGTTCGGGCAAGTGGGTCCATTCGGCGAGCACGCGGCCCCAACTGCGATACATCTTGCGCAGGATTGCCAGGCGCGCCGCCGGGGTAATCTCGGGGAAAGCGATCGCGAGGTTTTTGAGCGCGATCGGCCGGTTGGGGCGATCGAAATTCATCGCCCATCCTCCCAGCCGCGCGCCCGCGCGCACCGCCCGTTCTAACGGCATCGCACGCAGCGCCGCGGTGACGGCGGTTATGCCCGTGTATTCGATTCGGGCCTGAACGGGACCGATTTGCCTGGCCATGTTTAATTGCAGCTTTTGAGAATGCGAAACCGCTTACGGGTTTCGTTTTTCACTGCTCCCCGTCTGTTAAGACAAAGATGCGAGCTTCGCCCTGATAGAACAGCTAGACGGAGAGTTAGGGGGCGATGCCGGGGGTTACACCTGCAGCGCCGCCGGCCTTGGTCGAGTCGGGCGCGCTCGACGAGGCCGCCAAGCCGCCGCCGCCAGCCGCTGGTCCTGCCGAGACTTTGCCGGCGCCGGGATCCAGCGGCGCAGCAGGCCCCCTGGTAACAAATCGTGCGGAGGACGCCGAGTACAGCGGGGCGCCCGTGATGGTCGCCGAAGTCGCAGTCGAGTAGCCGGTCGTCGTCTTGTTCATCGAGGTCGGACCGATCTCAGGGCTATTGAAAGGAGTCTGGCTTTCGTTGCCGGAGGGCCCGGACCCGAATGCGGCGCCCGGATTTTCGGGACCCGGAGCAGACGCAGGAGCACCGCCGTACGCGTTCAGGTCGGCCGCGGGAGAAACAGGAATCGAGAAGCTCGGCTTGTAGATCTGTTGAATCTGCGAGGCCGGCATATCGTGAACTTCCTTGCGGCCGAGCGAGTTGGCGAACTGCTGGCGCTCGTCCAGGGCGAGATCGCGCAGTTGGCTCTTGTTGCGAACTATATGCGGAGTCAGGAACACGATCAGGTTGTCCTTCTGCTTGTCGGTGCTCTTGTTGCTGAACAGGTTTCCGAGTACCGGGATGTCGGAGATGAACGGAACGCCCTGATTACTGAACGTATCCTGGCTGGCGAGCAGCCCGCCGATCACCGCGGTGCGATGGTTCTGGATCAGCACGCTGGTCGAGGCGGACCGGATGGTCGTGGTCGGACCAAGCGTGTTGTTCGCGGTGCCGTTGACGACGTTGGAAACTTCCTCATAGAGATCGAGTTTGACGTAGTCGCCCTCGGACACCTGCGGCACGATATCGAGCGTGATGCCGACGTTCTGGCGCTCGACCGAGTTGAAGATTTGCCCGGGCAATCCGGCGTTCGCCGCCGACGAGCCGACGAAGGGCAGGTTCTGGCCGATGACGATCATCGCTTCTTCATTGTCGGCGGTGAGCAGCGTCGGCGCCGAGAGCACGTCGGCGTGAGTGTCGCTTTCCAGCGCCGTGATCAGCGCGATATCGCACGGGACGCTAATGCTGCCGCTGGTGGTGGTCGTCGTCCCAGTGCCGCCGGTAGCCGCCGCCAGAGCCGCGGAAGAAACCGTACACATGCTTTTCGACGCGAGGCCCAGCCCCAGCCCGGTCAAACTGAGCGGGTCGCTGAGCGTGTTCTCAAGCTGTCCGAAATTAAGCGAGCCGACCGCCATTGTGTTGCTGCTGAGACTCGTGGCGGCGTTGAAATTCACCCCCAACTGGCGCTGGCGCTCGGCGGAGACCTCGACGATGACCGCCTGGACGAAAATCTGCACGCGCGGGGTGTCGAGGTCGTCGATAATCTGCTTGAGCGTCTGCCAATCCTGCGGCGACGCGCTGATAACCATCGCGTTGGTCGCGGGATCGGCGGTGATATTTACCGGATATGAGAAATCGATGCTCTTGCCGGCAGAGCTGGCCGACGCCGGACCGGTGCTGCCGCCCGACGAGCCGCGGCTGATCATCCCGCCGCCCCCGCCACTACCCCCGCCGAAGCCGCCGGAGCCGTTGGTGCCGCCCATTGCGCCGCCCCCGCTCATCGAACCACCGAAGCTCGCGCTACTGCCCATCCCGCCCATTGCGCCGCCCCCGCCCATTCCGCCAAAGCCCGAGCTGCCGCCCATTCCGCCGCTGGCAGCGCTGTTAAAGCTCGAGCGGCCGAGCGAACCCTTGCCGGTGGTGGGCGACATGGTGGTCGGGCCGCCACCGCCGTTGAGCAGTGCGTTGAGCACGTCGACCATCTCAAGCGCCTGCGCGTTCTTGAGCCGATAGACATGGATTCGCGAGGTGGCCATCGGCGGATTAACGTCGAGCTTGGCGACTATTTCCTGGATCTCACGCATCCGCAGCGGCGGCGCCATAACGATCAGGCAATTGGTGCGCTCGTCGGGGATAACCTTGTAACCGGTCCCGCCCCCGCCGGTGGCCGACGGCGCCACGCCGATCTGGGGCCGTATCCCCCCTGGGGGACTTGCGCCGGCGCCTTGCATCTTGGCCGTCATGAGCGCATCGATCTCGGGCGCAAGCTCAGTGGCAAACGCAAGCTTGAGCGGAATGACGACGATGGTCGCCTGTTCGCCGCGCACGTCGAGGCTGCCGATTATCTGCAGCAGCCGCTCGACGTTGTAGGCGTCGTCGGTGATGATGATGGTGTTGTCGTTGGGAAACGCGGCGATCAGACCGTCATGCGACACCATCGGCTGGATCACGCCGATCACGGAAGCCGCGTCGATATTCTTAAGCCGCACCATCCGGGTCACATACTCGTCGCCCTTGGCCTCGGCGGGGACTTGCGATTCGGTAAGCGCGGCGGAGGAGCGCACGTTGCGCGCGGGCACAATCTTGATGACCTTGCCGGCCTGAACGGTGGTGAAGCCTTTTACCTGGAGGACGGATTGAAAGATCGAGTAGGCCTGTTCGGGAGTGACCTTGCTCGGCGAGATGATCGTGACCTTGCCGCGCACGGATTCGTCGATGATGAAGTTGCGGCCGGTGATCTCGCTGATGAACTTGGCAAGAACGGGAATCTCCACGTTCTGGAAGTTCATCGTAATTGTATTATGCTCAGGCAGCTCCGCGGGATCGGCGCCGAACGCGGGGGAACGAAGGTTGCCAACGCAAATCAGCATTGCGGCGGCAAACGCCCCAGCCAAAAGACGGTTCATCCGAGCATCCTCCGCATTTCGGGTCAAAACGTCGTGAGCATATTTCACCGCCGCTGCGCAGCGCAACCCGAATTTGTCGCAATGGTTGCGGGGCTCGCCGACTATGACGATCACCAGCCCGATTTGATTCAATCGAAGATTAAAAAGCACGACCCTCCGGTGCCGGCGCCGCCAGTGACCAGCCGCGTTCTCCCGCTTAACCTTCTAACCGGGCGAAGCCCGCATCTTTATCCTTACGCGGGTGCGGGCGCTGGCCCCTGCCCAAGCAAGCGCGAAACCCGCGGTTGGTTTCGCTACAATTTCGGATGGTGACGGGTTGCGCTACGAATTCCTGATTGGCCTGCGATATTTGCGCGCGCGGCGGCGCGAACGATTCGTGTCGCTGATCGCCATCATCTCGCTGATCGGGATAACCTTTGGGACGTTCGCGTTGTCGCTGGCGCTGTCGGTGATGAGCGGATTCGAGAAAAATCTGCGCAGCCTGTTGCTCACGTTTACCCCGCAGATAACCATCGAGCGCAGCGACGGCGGCGTGTGGAATCCGGCCGGGCTCGCGCAGCGAATCGCCGCGCTGCCGGGGGTGGCGGCGGCGGCGCCATTCGTCACGTCGCAGGTGATGGCGGTCTCGAGCACGGACTCGGGCGGCGCGGGGCTGGTGTCGGGCGGAATTATCCGCGGGGTCCAGCCGCACGACAATCCGGTGCTCAAGGAACTCAAGGACACGCTGGAGAATGGGACGCTCGCGGACCTCGAGACGACGCATCCGGTGACGATTGTGGACAAGGGCGTCAAGCGCCAGGTCGAGCTGCCCGGTGCGATCATCGGCAAGTCGCTGGCGTTCGAGCTGGGGGTGAGGCCGGGCGACCCGGTGATCCTGATTTCGCCGGCGAGCTTGGGAACCGGAATCGGCCCTCCGCGGCTCAAGCGATTCGTGGTGACCGGGTTCTTTCACTCGGGCATGTACGAGTTCGATTCCACGCTGATCTTCGTCGCGTTGAAGGACGGACGCGCGTTGCTGGCCGACGATCCGCAGCTCGAAAGCGGACTCGAGTTGCGGCTGGTCAATATGTTCGACGCGCCGGCGATGCGCGCCCGGATCGCGGCGATAGCGGGGTCTGACTTCGAAGTCTCGGACTGGACGACGGCCAACGCGCCGCTGTTCTCCGCGCTCAAGCTGGAGAAGTTCACCTATTTCATGGTGCTGCTGCTGATCGTGCTGGTGGCGGCCTTCAACATTATTGCGACGCAGGTAATGGTGGTGATGGAGCGGCGTAAAGAGATTGCGATCCTGCGCACGATGGGTGCGCGGGCGGCGTCGGTGGCGTCAATCTTTCTGTGCCAGGGCGCGGCGCTGGGCGTGCTCGGCACGGTTTTGGGCGATGGCGCGGGATTCGTGACGGCGTACCTGATAGGCAGGTATCATTTGATTCATCTGCCGGCCGACATGTTTATGGTGAACGCGGTGCCGGTGGAGCTCAATCCATGGAACTTCATCGCGGTTGCGGCGGCGACGATCGTGCTGTGCCTGCTTGCGTCGATCTACCCGGCCTTGCAGGCGGCGAAGCTCTCGCCGGTCGAGGTGATTCGCTATGAGTGAGGGGCGCGGCGCTGCGGCAACGAAAGCAAAACCAAACCAGGCCAACGGGCGTCTGATCGAGGTGCGCGGCCTCGACAAGACATTCTATGACGCTGATCGCGAGATTCGCGTGCTGCGCGGTCTCGATCTAACGGTCCAGGCGGGCGAGGAGATCGCGATCGTGGGGCAATCGGGAACCGGCAAGTCCACCCTGCTCCACATCATGGGCAGCCTGGAAGAGCCGACCGCGGGCAAGATTTATTTCGAGGGCGAGGATTTGTTCGCGCTCGATCAGAAATCGCTGGCCGAGTTCCGCAACCTGAAGCTCGGCTTCGTTTTCCAGTTCCATTACCTGCTGGCCGACTTCACCGCGCTGGAAAACGTGATGATGCCGGCGTTGATCAGCCGCATCAGCGACGCCGAAGCCAGCCGGCGTGCGGCCGCGATGCTCGAGATCGTCGGGCTGGGCGACAAGCTGCGGCGCCGGCCGGCGGAACTGTCCGGCGGCGAACAGCAGCGCGTCGCGGTGGCGCGCGCGGTGGTGCTGCGGCCCAAGCTGCTGCTCGCCGACGAGCCCACCGGCAATCTCGATCCGCATACGGCCGCAGAAGTGCACGAGCTGTTTCACAAGCTCAATCGCGAGCTTGGGATCACCCTGGTGATCGCTACCCATAACGAGCAGTTGACGCGCAGCGTCGGGCGCGCGCTGCGGCTGCATGAAGGAAAGCTGGTGGACGAGCGCCGCCAGGCGCCATCCCCGGCGCCCGGGTAGCGAGAATCGGCGCCGCTGCGCGATGCGCGCGACGTTTGCCCCCAGTGAGGTCGAAGGGCCCGGTTGGACGGGGTAACGGGGGCACAGACGGCGGATCGCGCGGGCGTTGTTCTTTTTTGTGTCCTCTTTTGTGCCATCCCGACCGAAGCGGAGGGACCCCGGATCCTTGCCGCGCGCCGGTGGCGTCTCCCGGTCAGCAAGCGGCCGCGCCTCCGGCGCGGGTGAGCGGCCTGATTT
>NZ_DATCTO010000041.1 GCF_036567905.1 Candidatus Binatus sp. | reverse complement strand
GAGGTCACCGCTGAACCTTGAAAATCGACCTTCAACGAGCTATTGAAGGAGAGCTGAAAGGGCTGATTTTCTGTCTCACCCACCGCCACTCCACCTCCTCACCGCCCCCGATCGCGTCCAAACCTATGTCTGTCAATGGCTCTGCTAGCTCTTACCACATTAGTAGTACACTTGGAAAATGGAAATCCGGGTTCCAATCGTGTGTCACCTGTCTAGGCTATTCCCCGGTGGTCTCGATCATAGACGATCATAATGAACGTTGAATTCCTTGTACGACAGGGGGTTCACACGGCGCCGCTGATCAGCAATGAGTCCCGGGGCGATCACCATCGATCACGTCGTAACAACATCCGCGCAAACAGGAGCTCGCGAATCAAATTCCGATTGTCACCTCGCCCTCAAAGGCTCTCATGAAGAAGCTTTCGGCACGGCCGGCAACGGTTCGCCGGCCAATCCTTTACGCACCAGCCCGGCCAGGAACTTCGTGAACGGGACAATATCTTCTCCGACACTCGCCTTTTCGAGGCCCTCGACATACATGTTGCGGTCTCCGACGGGTATGACCGTCCAGGGATAGCCGCCCGACGCCATCATCACGTTCATCAGAAAACGCCCGATCCGGCCGTTTCCATCCATGTAAGGATGGATGTACACGAATACAAAATGCCCCAGCACCACGCGCACGGCCGGTTCGGTTTCTTCGCGCAACAGATCGAAAAAAGCCGGCATAGCATCCCTCACCGCCTCGCAGTTAAGTGGCACATGCATGGACTTCCGAATGTAAACCTGGCTGTTGCGATAACCGGCAAGGTCGGCGGGTTTCAGCAGACCGGCGGTGACGCTCGGCGCGAACAGTTCTCGATACCACGTCCCGTGATCCTCGTCTGCGACCAGACCGGGATTCTCGCGCCGCAGAACCCTGCCGACACTTTTCTCCACAACTTGATAAGCCTGCCAGTAACCGCGCGCCGCCATGGCGTTGCGCTGTTCCCGGTCGCCTTCTTGCGTCTCGGGATTCCATATGCGGCTGCGGACACGTTCAATCAGCTCAGCAGTGACGCGATAGCCCTCGATCGACAGCGAATGATACGCATCTGTGACATAGGCGTCGTTGACGCGCTTCATGTATGCCTCGATATTGCGCGGCAGACCCGGCGCTTTCGGGAAGCGGCCAATAACCGGCTCCCGCATCTTCTGCCACAACAACCGTATCCTGTTCACATAGGGAGATCTTTCGCGGGCCGAGATGACCAGGGATGGTTTGTCCGTGAAGGGATCGTTTTCACGCACTGCGTACCCGGCAGCGGACATCGTCTTCACAATATCATCCGCCATGCGGTCGCGCCCGATGTTGCGCAAGGCGCCGGCCAGACGGCCGGCAATCACTGTGTGCCCCCCCTCCAGAAGCCGGGCAAGAAGGCCGGAGGCATCGCGTATCATCAGCAGTACAGTACGGACATCCGTCGAGTTGTTCGAAAAATAATCAGGAGAGCACTCGATCAGGGCAGATTCCGCCGAGAACATGCGAAGGCCTTCCTTTCCCACCCGGTCTCCAGCGGCAGGCAGTGCGGCGCGAAGATCCAGCAGAGATGTGCCATGCGGAAGTCGGGTGACTTTGTTGCGGGCTCCCGGCGACCTCACCAGGAGTTGCCCGCGCACGGTCCAGTTACCCGCATGCAGGGATAAGGACTGTTCGGGCGAGAGACACCACTTCGCGCCGAAACGTTCTTCCAGATAGACAGCGCAAAAGCGCCAGAACGACGCATACCAGGCCGTGCTCTCGCCCTTCACTTCGTCCGGGCGGCTCGGGATAAACCAGCCTTTTATGACCTTCTGGAGAAAGCCATTGGCCAAAAGGCGCTCCCTGTGCGTGCGCGACAGGTCCCTTGCCCGGATGGCGGCTGCGCCATTGGAAGTCTGGAGCTTCCTCAGGATTTCCAGGGACTGTGCGAGTTTTTCGGGCGGTGTAGCCATCAGCGCGAATCCTCAGATTTAGCTTTTTGTGCTGTACAATAATTAGCTTAATACGTTGTACCATAATTAGCTTATTACGTCGAGCCAATATTAGCTTTTTCCGCTAGCCTCACGTCGCGCGCCGCCGCGATCCTGAAGCCGGCGCCGCATTCTCACGCGCCATCGTCGCCCGACCGCGCTGCAAATCGGACATCGACTGCCGGTTCGCTGCCAGGTTCGCCTCAACACCCCGCTCGATAGAGATTCCCGCTGAAAGATTCCGCGCGCATCGACGTTCAGACCTGCGAGAAGTTTCGCGCCGAGCTTTTCGGGAAAACCGGCCACTGCAACACGAACGCAATCATTGCGGTCCTCGGGCGCGTTCTTGAGATGGCTCGTCGGCACAAGCAAATCCGCGAGAACCCGACGGACGATCTTCCTTCAGTTGCCGCAAAGGCCAAGGAGATACTGGATGGCGACGATGAGAGCGACAGCGGGACAGTTGATCCGGCCAAGGTGCTGAACGCCGATGAAGTTGCGTTGCTGCTCAGCCATGCGGCAGCGGGATTCGACCGTGCGTTCCTGACGACAGTCGCGCTGACCGGGATGCGCCAAGGCGAGGCGCTGTCGTTGCGGTGGAGCGAAGTCGATCTGGTCGGCAGCAAGATTGAAGTCGGGCGAACGGCGACATGGGCGCGCGTACTATCCGCGAAGGCCGAGGATGGCACGCGCGAGAAGCCCGGGCCGATGAGCGCGAGATACTTTCCGCCGAAGACCAGAACGTCGAAGCGCACAATCCCGATCCCGGCTGCGCTGGTTTCGATCCTGCGCGCTTGGAAACTGCAATGCCCGCCGAGCAGCGCCGACTTGGTTTTCCCAGCGCCCGACGGCACGGCGCTGCACCGTTCTCGAACGCTGAAGGGCTGCCTGCGGCCCACGTTGCGCCGCGCCAAACTGCGGCGGGTCAATGTGCATTCCCTGCGGCACAGTTTCGCGAGCGTACTGATCATGGCCGGATCGCCCGTGACCGAGGTTCAGCATTTACTCGGGCATTCGTCGGCGGCGATCACGTTGAAAGTTTAAAGCCACTATTTCTCAAAGACACCGACCGACTCGATCAAGAAACTGGCTGGCGCGATTTTAGGAACCGGTCCAGCCAGACACAAAAAAGACACTTTCACGGTTGATGGCAACGTTGCGAATGCTCCGAAAAGTGCGTAACTATGCGATTGCGCGCGGATATTTCCATTGCGGAGAGGTGGCCGAGTGGTCGAAGGCACCAGATTGCTAATCTGGCGTACTGGGTAACCGGTACCGAGGGTTCGAATCCCTCCCTCTCCGCCAAACAGTCTGGCATGTTTTCCTACATTTTGGAGAAGCGATGAAATCGGCGCGTGGGGCGCGATTCACGCGCGGCCGCGGACCCGGAGAATGCCACCGGCCGCGGCTGAGCGCAAAAATCGAGAAAATTCTCTGTTGGCGATTTTGGCATGTCCATCTGCGAACCGGCAGACCATCTTGAAGAGACCCGGTACGCACTCGGGAAGAACGCCTAACGAAAGGAACTCCGACGCCTAAGTCTATCGGATGTCGAGCGCTTGCTGCTGCGCGCTCCAGAGCGGGGGCAGTTCGATTCTTTGGGTCATCGCGATGGCGCTGAGGTCCGCAGGCTGGCGGCCTTCGGCGATCGCCTCGACGATCCTGGGCGCCAGAAACGCCAGCCGCATCACGCGTCGCACGTGACGGCTGGTAAGATGTTCTCGCTTGGCGATCTCGCCGATCGACCTTGCTCGGCCCTCCAGTAGATCGTTGGACCATCGATACGCACGGGCGGTCGCGTCGAGCAGCGGTAGATCGACACGGGCCAAGGATGTGGCGTCACCATCAATGATCAGCCGCATCTCAACGCCGCGTCGCTTCATCCGCATCGGGACGAATCGGGTGAGGGCAAGTTCGTTCGCGGTCGCGGGATCTCGATCATCGCTGGCCGGGATCGGCAATTTGATCGAAACTTGGATCCCGTCCTGCTTGAGTTCCACGCGCTCGATTAGCCGGACAAGCGCGGGTGAGGCTTCCGTTTCGGACCGTAGGCCTTTAATCCAAGCCTCGGCGGCCTTGAATATGGAAGGCAGTCGGCTCGCATCGATGTTGAGTTCTTCAATCGCTCCGGCGATCGCCGCTCGATCGCCGAGAATCTGCAGAGTCGCAGCGCGAACGGCTCGCTCAAGCTCCGGTGCAGCTACGCGCCACCCGCGGTCAGTATATTCTGCGGAGCCCCTCACCAGTTCACGAGAGACGTAGTAGCGATAATGGCGCGCGCCTTTTACCGCGCCCTGCACATATAGGGGCTTGCCGTTCTCGTCGAACAGTTTCCCCGCAAGCGGGCTGGTCGGCGCCTTGGTCGGGCGTTCGCGATGAGTGGCGGCCTGATCGCGCAAGCGTCGCTGGACCTTCTCCCACAGCTCGCGGCTCACTATCGGCTGGTGTTGCCCTGGATGGCGTTCCTTCTTGTGACGGATTTCGCCGAGGTAAATCGGGTTCGACAGCATCTGGTAGAGAGCTCCGCGCGAAAATTGCCGGCCTCCCGATCGCACGCCGTTTTTCGACACCCGGACCTTGGAGACTATCTCGCGGCGCTCCAAATCGTTTCTCAGGAGCCGGACGGAACCGAGTTCCAGATATCGCTGATAAATGTGTTTCACCGTCGCGGCTTCCGCCGGGTTGACCACCAGCTTGTGATCGCGGACGTCATAGCCCAGCGGCGTCACCCCGCCCATCCACATTCCCTTGCGCTTGGAGGCGGCGATCTTGTCACGAATCCGCTCGCCCGTTACCTCACGCTCGAATTGCGCGAATGACAGCAGGACGTTGAGCGTAAGTCGGCCCATTGAGGTCGTCGTGTTGAACTGCTGAGTGATCGAGACGAACGAAACGTCGTGCGCGTCGAACACCTCGACCATCTTGGCGAAGTCAGCCAGCGAGCGGGTCAGGCGATCGACTTTGTAGACGACCACCACGTCGACAAGTCTCCGCCGGATATCTTCCAATAGGCGCTGTAGGGCGGGCCGCTCCATTGTCCCGCCCGAAAGGCCGCCGTCATCATAGGCGGTTTTGACGAGCCGCCAGCCCTCGCCCGTCTGACTTTTGATAAACGCCTCGCACGCTTCGCGCTGCGCGTGCAGCGAGTTGAAGTCCTGTTCGAGTCCTTCTTCAGAGGACTTGCGCGTGTAGATCGCGCAGCGTCGTGTTCGCGACTTAGCGTGTTCCATCGCGGGTCTCTTCTTGTAATCGCTTGAGGCCGAAGAACAACGGCCCCGACCATCGAGTCCCCGTAATCTCGCGCGCGACTTCCGAGAGCGAACGGTAACCGTTGCCCCGGAAACAAAATCCCTTTTCGAGAACGCTTACCTGATGGCTGATACCGCGCCATTCACGCATCAGCACCGCGCCGGGCTGCACGATGCGAGACGGTGCCGCAGCCAAAGCCGACCCGTTAGCGCCATCACTGGCGAACTCTGCGAGCAGGCGCTGCGTCGAGGGTTTGAGTCCGCCGAAAGCTTTTTCCTGAAGGCGATATGCAATCGCGCGCGTCAGGAAGGACCGGCCGATATCGCGCGACGGCGCCTTTCCGAACATGGCTTTCCAGCGCTCACGGAGTTCATCAATATCCAGCTTCGACAGGCTCGCAATTTCCGACCCTATGGCCTCACGGTCCAGAACCTGCGCCCGCCGCTTCATGATCGTTTCTATCGATACTTCGCGA
>NZ_DATCTO010000040.1 GCF_036567905.1 Candidatus Binatus sp. | reverse complement strand
AAAGATGCCGCGCCGCCTTTCTATTTTGCGTAACCTCAGTGCGTCGCGAATCGCGCCGTGGGAAGGTTTCTAGCGAGCCTGGGCCGTCGCCGTGCGTTTTGCATCGTGACGTCCGGGTGCACTTATACGGCCGCTGCGGACCACTGGCGAGCGCCTTGCCAAGCGCCGCGTGGATTCGCCTGCAAGCTGCTGAATCCGCCAGTCGCGCAGACCCCTGTGCAGAAATTGCGGTTCGATCCCCAGCGTTTCGCAGACCGTCTCGAACGAGAAGGGTCCCTCTCCCCCTTCCCCGATTAGCCACTGCTCGGCCTCGCTGAAAAGGCGCTTGCGTGGTCCGCCCTTAGCGTCGGCGTTATTCTGGAAGCATCGAAGGGCGTCCTCCAGAATAGCCATCATCAGCTTCTTGACGGGCCGGATGTTACTATCGTCGCGCCGACTGTCGTAAAACTGCTCAGGCGTCAGAACGTCTGGCACGAATAGATTTCCTAGAGCGCTATTTTCCCATTCCATCGTACTTTGTCCTCACCCGACAGCGCCTGCATCGAGCTTAGTACGGCGTTCGGCGTCGGGATTCCGACTTTTGGTCGTTCGACAGCTAGATACGCAATGATCATGCCGAATTCATAGGCAAGTGCCCTAATACTAATTTAGCTGACAGCTTAAGGCCTCGTGAGCGCTGAGTCGGATTTCCAGTGATTGAGAAGCCCCACTATCAGCCATTTTTTCGCAAATCGCTTCGCAATATGCGAATTATGCGGCCTCTGGCCGCGAGCCTGCTCATTTGCGACATGCGCTACGATTTGGCCACAGACCGTCCGTCATTTGTCGCTCAGGTGCCATAAGCAGGCTACCCCCTGATGCCCCGGATTTTAAGGCGCTATGAGGGAATTTGGAAAGCCGGATTCAGAACCCGCTAGCCAGATCAGAGCAATTCGGTTCCGTGCAATACCGCTATTGGACGGTGTCGGGCCCGCCACTGGTGCCCGCAGGCCCGCGCTTGCGCTCCTCGAGCTTGAAGGTCAGTACGTCGAGCAGGCAATCAACACGATGCGTAAGCGCTTCGAGCATCGTTTGCTTCTCGAGCGGCGTGACGTCGAGATGAAAGCACAGGAAGTTGATCAGCGCGGCGCCGCGCAGGCCGCGCTGCTCAACGATCGCGCGCCAAGCCTCATGCGCGGCCTCGCCCAGATAGCTGAACAGCATCTCGCGCAGCGCATCCATCGTCTCGGCGTCGCAATCGAGCGCGTCGGGCCGAACCGGACACCAATTCACCTCCGCCTGCCGATACGAGCGATCGCGAATTTCGCGCACGATGCGAAACTCGCCAACGCCCTCGAGGACCAGGTTGTAGCGTCCGTCGGCAAGCTTGATGAGACTGCCGATTTTTCCCGCGCATCCGACCTCGAAAATATCCGGAAAGGCGTGGTAGTCGCGTTGCCGGTCGCCCTTGAGCAGCGCCATCCCGATCATCCCGTGCAAGTCGGCGACGTCGGCGATCATCTCGCGATAGCGCGGCTCGAAAATATGCAGAGGTACGCTCAACCCGGGAAACAACACGAGGTTCGGCAACGGAAAGATAGGAATGATAGTGGGTAATGCAGCCACGTTTGTGGTCGGCGCCTGCTAGTCAAATTAGGGCCGTTACGATCCAGCGTCAAGGAAAAGCGTCGCGGCGGCGGTCCGATCGCGGCGGAGATACCACCGGCGCGCGGTTTTGCTATGTTTCAGCCAGACGATCCACGACTTCGAGGAGGAGCATGATGGGTAAGGCCGTCGCTGCCGTATTCACCACGCACGTACCACGGCTGATGATCGCCGATCCGGTGGCGCGCCGGGCGTACGCGGGCCGTCACGTGACGAGCTTTTATGAGGCGATGCCGAAGCTTGAGCGCGAGCGCCTGCGTCATCTCGAATTCGACACTTTCTTGCTAATCGATACTCACTGGCTCTCGACTTTGGAGTACGTACTCAATGCGCACGAGCGGCTGTCGGGTGTGTTTACCTCGGAAGAACTGCCGGCGATGCTGCATGACCTCGAATATGACTACCGGGGCGACCCTGAGCTTGCGCGCGGAGTTGAGATCGAGGCGCGCGAGCGCGGGATTCGCGCGATTGCGTCGGCGCATCACAACTTGCCGGTGCACTATCCCACGCTCAACGTGATGCACTATTTCAATCACGAGGCGCGCCGCCGGGTGCTCTCGGTCAGCGTGTGTCAAACGGCGTCGGTCAAAAACGATTTGGCTTATGGCGCCGCGATCGGACAGGCTATTTGGAAATCGAATCGCCGGGTTGTGGTCGTGGCGTCGGGCGGGATGTCGCACAAGTTATGGGACTACGATCGAATTCTCGACCGCGCATCGGCGTCGCCCGACGATATCGCTTCAACCGCCAATCGCCTTTACGACGAACAAATCATGGAATGGTTCAAGGCCGGGCGGCATGACGCGGTGCTCGCCGCCGCCGACGACTATCGCGCGCATTGCTCGCCCGAGGGCCGCTTCTCGCACTACATCACCATGGCCGGTGCGATGGGTGGCGACGGCTGGGCCTGGCGCGGCGAGCAGTTCGGAAAATACGAGGCCGCGATCGGAACCGGCCAGGCAATCTTTTTCTTTCAAGCGTCTATCAGCGGAGCCGAGCGCGCCGCTGCCTAGCGCAATACCGCCGGAGGTGCGCGTTGAAACTTGCACACGGAATATTGGCGATGCTGGTGACGCCGCGTCACGGCGAGGCCGTCTGAGATGGGCGCGCGCTCGGGCAACAACTATCTGTCGTCGCTGAAAAAGCTCGGCGCGGAAATCTGGATCGGGGGCGCACGCGCCGGCGACGTTACCGCCCATTCCGCGTTTGCCAACTGTGCGCGCTCGGTCGCCTCGCTCTACGACATGCAGCTGGAGCATCCCGAAACCATGACGTTTCGCACCGACGACGGCGGCCGCGCGGGGATGTCGTTCATAATCCCGAAAAACGCCGACGACCTGCGCAAGCGCGCGCGGATGATGAAGACCTGGGCGGACTTCGGATGCGGGATGCTCGGACGCACGCCGGATTACCTAAACGTCAGTCTCGCGGCGATGGCGGCGGCGCGCTCCTTTTTCGGTGAAAGTGATGCGCGCTACGGCGACAACATCTGGAATTATTATATCGAAGCGCGCCGTCACGATTGGTGCGCCACCCATACCCTGGTAAACCCGCGCGCCAGCCGCGCCGCAGGATGGGCCGGACATACCGACGCCGGCCTCGCGCTCAAGCTCGTCGAAAAGACCAGCGACGGCATTATCGTCAACGGCTGCCGGATGCTGGCGACGCTGGCGCCGCTCTGCGAGGAAATCCTCGTGTTCCCCTCGACCGTGTTGAAGGCCGAGCCGGCGGCGGAGCCGTTCGCGCTGTCGTTTGCAATCCCGTGCAACGCCAAGGGCCTGAAGTTCATCTGCCGCGACGCCTGCGACGTGGGCCGTTCGCGCTTCGACCATCCGCTCGCGTCGCGGTTTGACGAAATGGATGCGGTGGTCGTGTTCGACAACGTGCTCGTCCCGTGGGAGCGCGTGTTCCTGTGCGGTGACGTCGCGCGATGCAACGCGCTGTATGCGGGCACCGGCGCGGTCGTTCACATGATGCACCAGGTGGTTGTGAAAAATGTCGCGAAGAGCGAGTTCATCCTCGGACTGGCGGCGCGAATCGCCGAGGCCGGCGACGCGACGGCGTTGCCGCACGTTCGCGAGCGGCTGGCCGAGATGATCATGACCACCGAGACGATGCGCGCCTGCTTGCGCGCCGCCGAAGCTGACGCCGCGCCGGACAAGTGGGGCGTGTTCACGCCGGCGCGAGCGCCGCTGGACACCGCGCGCAATCTTTTCCCGCGGTTGTATCCGCGCATGGTCGAGATTATCCAGCTCAACAGCTCGAGTTCACTGATGGCGACACCGTCGGCGAGCGACTTCGCAAATCCCGCCGAGCTGCCGGATATCGAGCGCTACTTCGCAGCCGCCGATTCGCCCGCCAAAGAGCGCGTCGCGCTTTATCGATTGGCGTGGGAGGTCGCGTGCAGCGCGTTCGGCGGCCGGCAAGTTCTTTATGAGCGTTTTTTCTTCGGCGATCCGGTCACGATGGCGAGTGCGCTGGTCGATAACACCGACCTGAAACCGCTGGCCGATCGCGTGCGGGCTTTCTTGAAGCGCCCCGACTGAGCGTGTCATCCCGAGTTCTTTTCCGCCGTCCCGAGCCCTTCGACTTCGCTCAGGGCAGGCTCCGCCGAGGGACCCCGGATCTTTTTCCGCAGCTTACCGACTGCGAAGGCGCGGCCGGCAGGCGAGGCTCCCGCTCTCTTTTCTCCTTTCACTTTTCACTGGGTGCAGGGGTCACCCCTGCCATGGGTCACCCCTGCCCAAGCCCGCATCTTTGTTTTAACATTGGGTGCAGGGGTCACCCCTGCTGATGGCGAGATTGAGAAAGGCGGCGCGAATCTGGGGAAATCCCAAGGCGCGCGAAATTGGCCAGCGCGCGCTAATCACGCCTGACGACCGCGTTTTCACTATCGATCCGCCGGCGATTTTCGGCCGTCGCGCGCCGGTCGAAATCGAGATCGGCGCGGGCAAGGGCGAATTCATTATCGAGCACGCCGCGCAATTTCCAGAGCGCGACTTTATCGCGGTGGAACTCTCCGCGACGGTCACGCGCGTGCTGGCGGTGAGATGCGGGCGCGCGGGACTCGACAATTTGCGCGTCGTGCGAATGGACGCGCGCACGCTGGTCAATCTGATGCTCCCGGACGCGAGCGTGAGCGCGTACCATATCTACTATCCCGACCCCTGGCCCAAGGAGCGCCACGTCAAGCATCGGCTGTTCACGCCGACGCTGGCCGCGAGCCTGTTTCGCACCGTCGAGCCGGGCGCCGCCGCCTACGTCGCAACTGACGTGCGCGATTACGCGGCCGAGATCTTCCCGATGATGCTCGCGGCGGGGTTCATTCGCGCGATCGAGGTTGCGCCCGGCGCGGATCGAACCGGGTTCGCGCGCAAGTACGTAGCTGCGGGCAAAGCGGTTTTTTCAGCCTCGTTTCGCAAGCCGCGCAATTCAACAAGTCCCTGAATCTGCTCGGTTATTGCCGCCATGCCCCGAATTGGGGTTGGGGCGCGGATTGCAATGCGGAACCGCGTTGTTTAACCTTTTTGCGTCTCTCTAAGATGAAACGATTGCTGTTGATATTGGTGGCTTTTGCGCTGCTGCCCGCGACCGCTT